>JBKJUT010000210.1:0-6206 GCA_046590515.1 Ferruginibacter sp. | reverse complement strand
ATAAAATCTATCTTTTACTATTAAATAAAGCTACATGATTCCTATAGGTGATGATGATTCAGACCGGGTGCGTACTCCCTTTGTCAATTATATATTGATAGCACTTAATATACTTGTCTATTTTTTATATACAGATGAAGCCTTTATTTTAAGTTATTCCACGGTTCCTGCTGAAATCCTATCCGGTAATGATATTGCAACCGGCGGCCTGGGCATCACCCCGATCCCTGTTTATCTTACATTATTATCTTCTATGTTCATGCATGGCGGATTGGCTCACCTGGGTGGAAATATGTTGTACCTATGGGTATTTGGTGACAACCTGGAAAACCGCATGGGTCACGTGAAGTATCTTGCCTTTTATTTACTTACCGGTCTTATTGCTTCACTCTCACATGTATTCCTTTCTGATTTTTTAAATAAAGATTTATTAATCCCCAGCCTGGGAGCCTCGGGTGCCATCTCAGGTGTTTTAGGAGGATACCTTTTCTTATTTCCAAAGAATAAAGTACGTGTCTTGTTATTTGCATCGATCATTCATGTGCCCGCATTTATTACCCTGGGTTTGTGGATAGCGTTACAACTATTCAGCGGATGGGGAAGTCTTGGTGGAGAAGGCGGGGGAGTAGCCTATGCAGCGCATATCGGCGGATTTATTGCGGGTCTTATATTGGTGCGTTTTTTCGCTAACCCGGTGGAAGCTGTTGAAAAGAGAAGGAAGTGGATGTAACTTAATTACAGAAAAATATCCAGCTTATTTTTAGGTCTCCTTTTATCCTGCCAGGAAAAGCCGCGCAGGTATTTTTGTTCTGAAGGTGTAGATTTTACCGGGTATAAAGTACCACTGACTTTGTTGATGAACTTAATTTTATTTAATTCTTTTTCTACGAAGAAAATATCAATTACATCACCACTGCTCCGGTTCATTCCAATAAAAGCACTGTCACTGTCCCGTGGGTAAAAAATACTTTCCGCGGGAGAACCTTTCATCCGGATGTTATCTATTTCCCCCTTTAAAAAGTTGGCCTGCAGACTTCTTCCCGCCATCTGGTTAAAGATATTTTCTTCCACCTGATTTATTACAAAACTGTTATTGATTACAACCAATTGACGTGGTTTTTTATTGGCAGTATATAAAAACATTGTATCCCCGCTAACCTGGGTTTTACCATTCCAGAACACAGGTTTTTGAAACAGGCGGAAGACGGAATCTTCGGTAGAATAATAAAGACTATCACTGACTGCCTGTATAGAATCATTAAATATTTTCACATGATGAAAGCCGATAAAATAGCGGATACTGTCAGTACGGGCTGAATTAATATTTATACTATCGGATTTTATTAACCTGGAAGAGTCTTTCTTTTCAAAAGGCTGGGTGTTTTTTTCATACATGCGGAGCCCGGAAAAAAGGGTATCTGCAGACACATAGGTGCTGTCATTTTTCTGATATAATATCATCACGGGTTTACGAGTAGCCAGGAAAGAATTTTTCTTCCGGTCAAGAAAGATCTGGTCACCAATAACTATGACCCGGTTCACGCTGTCAACAAGTTTGCCATTACCTTCTATGTTTACGACACCTGATTTATCATCAATGGCTACTGTTCGGCCGGAAGCGAAACGTGTGCTGTCGCGAAATTCGGTTTGGTCGTAAAAAAGCGCTTCGCCGGTATCAAGATTATAAGTACCAGAGCGGGTGTCTATAACTCCACCTTTGCTGATAATGTGTGTGGGGGCTATAAAAGAGGCAGTTCGTCGTTGCGTATTATAAAGTAAACTGTCAGCAGTAATATTATATTTTGGATCATTTAAATGCACATTTTTTTTAAAATATACATCTTTCGTATCGGAATAATAGGTAGCCTCAGTACTGGTAAGAACTGTGGGTCCGTTTATTACTTTTCCGCCATTCTTATACGTAGCGATACCTGTTTGTAAATTGTATTCAAGATCATTGGTATTAAGTACACCTCTGCCATCTGTCAACCTTACATTTCTTTTTAGTAAGGCGATTCTTTGCCCACCAATATACTTAAGGTATTGTGCATAAGTATGTACACTATCGCCATCATTGATATGTACATTTCCAAACACCTCTGCAATACCGGTAGCAGCGCTGAAAGCAATACTGTCCCCGCTTAGTATAGTCCGGCCCTGGCGAACTACCGCATTTCCTGCGAGCATCTGCATTGTATTGCCATCATCAGATGATTTCATGCGCATGCTACGGGCAGATATTATTTCTATTAACTTGGTAGTATCAGGTAAAACCTGCGCAGTTCCCAATAAGGAAAAGTGACAGATTATAATAAGGAAAAGAAATTTACCGGGCAGTTTCATTGCTTGTATTGATACTGCAAGTTGGGACATTTTATATTAACAGGAATACAATTATTAATCCTTTATGTTTTTTATAATATAAGGAGAATTCAGTGTATCAGGTTGAGGATACATTAAAGGAGATGTCTTTTGTTTTTTGCCAAAAACAGAAATAGACACATAACGCTTAGGGTTAACCCTGATATCATCCAGTAGGAGGTTCAGTTTATTTCCGGTTGATGCCAGGTTGCGGTAAAATGAAGGGTCGTTTAACAATAAACCAAGAGAGCCTTTATTGTCATTTAATTTAGCCGTCAGTGCCTTCATATCATTTACCGTGGCATCAAGGGTATTAAGTGTTTTTTGAATATCCAGTGCGGCCAGTTTTGTGGTAGCCTTATCCAGGTTGGTAACTACATGATCTATCTTTTCATTTTGCCGGGCCAGGTTACCGGTTATCAGACTCATATTATTAAGTGATTTGGCCAGGGTGCCTGTCTGGGCATTTAATAACTGGTTTAATGAGGCGGTAGAAATAAGCATAGAGGCTGTAAGCCGGTTCACGTTTTCGAGGGTTGATCCAATATTGTATTTTGCGCGTGGATCTATCACTGAATTCACATTTATAAGTAAGGTATCAATGGCATTTACTGCTTTACGCACTTCATAGAGTACCGGGTCTATCTTCTTTAATACATCATTAAACACGCCGGCATTTGCTTCAGTATAAATGGTATCCTTATCATTTAAGTTATTAATTGCATCACCCAGTTTTATTTCCACACTGGTAGTACCAATAGGATTTGCCTTGATTATTGCAATTGAATTCCTGGGAACATTAATATCCTTTGTAATATTGAGCGTCACAGTAATCCGGCGCATGTCTTTATCGGTTGCAATTTTATATACTGTACCTACCTGCAGACCATTTATCATGATGGGATTTGAATTAGCCAGGCCCTGGACATTGCCATATATACCGTATAACATCTTGCTTTCGCTAAAAAGCTTTTTTCCTTTCAAAAAATTAAATCCGAGGATTAAAAACGTTACAGCTACCACCGCAATAGCGCCGACCTTTGTTTCATTAGATACCTTCACCTGAGTAATTGTTTACGTAATAAATACTTTTGATACATCTCTGAAATCTAACCGGCTTTGTAAAACTTTAGTGCCTGATGGATGACATAAAAATACGCAACTCCATGAGAACGTACCATGTAATCTGTAATATTAGCCAAAAACTGTTCCATTCAGTAAACAATTACTATTTAGCCAACCCGGTCTTAACTCCTTCCACCTGGTTTTTGTAGCGTATAACTGCACTGGTTATAGCTTGAGCGAGTTCCTGCTGGCCTTTTTCGCTGTTGAGATAGCGTTCATCCTGGGCATTATTTATAAATCCCGTTTCTATAAGAATAGCGGGCATATTTGTGGCCTGTAATACCCATATTCCGGTTTGCCTCTGGTTTACACCTAAGGCAGGACGACCTGTTTTGTCGATTTCCTCATTGACATATGAGGCAATCCGGTCACTTTTTTCCTGGTATCTTTTGGCATATATCTGGGCTAAAGTCCTTCCTTCCGCACTGTTGACATCAAAGGCTGCATAACTGGAATCAGTAGCACCTGCCTCCACGTCAAACTCTCCTACATCTTTCATGATTGCTTTTAATTTATCACTTGTTTTGTGAGCAGCGAATATATAAACACTTGTTCCGCTGATGGTAAGTGGTATTTTATAATATTCAAAAACCGGCTCCTCCACCTGGTAAGCTGTAGATACTTTTTTCTTTTTCTTGCCTTTTCCTTTAAAAGAAATATGATATCGTGTAACCATCTTGGTACCTATCTGTCGCCGGCCGGTTTTCAAAGGGCCTGAATCGGCATGTATGCATAGAAAAAGGTCACCTTTAGCCTCATTGGCAATTCGGGCTTTTTCCCGGGGATCCTGGTAAATATCTGTGGTACGGGTTGGAATCACATTCACATCAGCAAGCTGCTTTTTTAATTCCGCTATCAATTTTTTTGAAATTTCAAGGGTAACATCTTTTTCCTTTGAACGGAGAGAATTTTCATATTGGCCAGTGGCTCCACCATCATGACCACCATGTCCGGCATCCACAATTATAGTTTTTATTTTTTTTGGAGCCTGGCAAAAAGCTGCCTCGCTTGAAAACAATAACACTATTACCGGCAGCGAAATAAAAATGGTTTTGGTCTTCCACATTGTCAGATAAAATTTAATAAGGTTATACATCAAAATTATTCATAAATACATTATGCTTTTATGGTTAATTTTGCCCGATACAGCTATGATCCACGACTACAAAGGTAAGCGAAAAATAATATTGGTCTTCCTGTCTGCATGGCTGTTTACCTGCTTGTATTTGACGACAGGTGCGGCCTCACAGAAGTTTCACATTTGTTTAACCAACGATACCATACCTGTTTCTACCCGCCTGGGCGCTAAAAAAGATACCGCTAAAGCAAATAAAAACCTTGTCAACGGGAATAAAAAATCTGTTGCTTCAGCCGACACTATCATAACTCCCTATGCTGATACATTTTCATTTAAAGCTTCATCGCAGGAACTTGATGCTCCTGTAAACTATGAAGCAGATGATTCAATGGTACTGGATATTCCTGCAAAAAAAATGTATCTCTATGGCAAGTCTGCAAAAATTAAATACCTGGATAATGAGCTTTCTGCTCCCATGATTGAGTATGACCAGAATTCCAACCTGGTGAAGGCAGTTTTAATTAAAGACAGCCTGGGAAAAGTTATCGCATTTCCAAAATATACCCAGGGTACTGGTGGGTTTTCTTCCACTAGTGATACCATTATCTTCAACCCCAAAACGCAGAAAGGAATCACCAAGGGCACCTACACCCAACAGGGAGAAATGTATGTATATGGTGAGAAAATCAAGAAGGTATCAAATGATGTGTTCTATGCGTTGCGTTCGCGGTTTACAACCTGTAACCTTGATACTCCCCATTTTGCCTTCGTAAGTAACAAGATCAAATTCATTAATCAGAAAATGGCTTTTTCGGGCCCTGTCCACCCGGAATTCGAGGGTGTACCTATTCCTGTATACCTTCCATTTGGAATATACCCTCTCAAGCAGGGCCGGCATTCCGGGCTTATTGCCCCGTCCTTTACTGCCAATGAACAAACCGGATTAGCCCTGGAAGGAATAGGTTATTATAAGATATTGAGTGAGTATTGGGATATAGTGGCCAGGGGTACAATACATTCGTATGGTGGGTGGATGGCAAGTGTGAATCCCCGTTACTTCAAGCGCTACCGATATCAGGGAAATTTTTCTGCCAACATGCAGAACTTTAAAACAAATTTTAAAGGTGATCCTGATTACCAGTCTACCCGCACCGTGTTAGTGCAATGGACACACAATGCTGATAACAAGGCCAGGCCCGGCGTAAGTTTCAGTGCAAATGTAAATGCAGGCAGCAGTAAATTTAATTCGTCACTGCCTAATAGTCCTATCAGGAACTTTACTAACCAGTTGAATTCCTCAATAACGTATGCCAAGGTCTGGAAAGATAAACCATACAATCTTTCTGTGAGTGCCAACCATAACCAGAATACCCAATTAAGGCTGATTAATTTGAATCTTCCGGATGTAGCATTTAATGTGAACACTCAATATCCATTCCGCCGAAAGGAACCCATCGGTGAATTCAAGTGGTATGAAAATATAGGAGTTGCCTTGAACACAAATGCCAAAAGTCTGTCGTCATTTTATGATACTGCCGGTCACATCTTTCAACAGCTTTCCGATAATCTTCAATGGGGTGCCAATCACAATATTCCCATCTCACTTTCGCTGCCGCCACTCGGTGCTTTCCAGGTAAGCCCC
>JBKJUT010000034.1:0-6915 GCA_046590515.1 Ferruginibacter sp. | reverse complement strand
CCGGGTTTTACCATAACTATATCCGCTCCTTCTACGATATCCATTAAGGCTTCCCGTACTGCTTCTACCCTGTTGGCATAATCCATCTGGTAAGTTTTCTTGTCGCCAAAACCCGGTGCACTATCCAACGCATCGCGGAAAGGACCATAAAAGCAGGAAGCATATTTGGCGCTGTATGCCATTATGCCGGTGCGGGTAAAATTATTGTCTTCAAGCCCTTCACGGATAGCACCAATCCGGCCATCCATCATGTCACTGGGTGCCAGCATATCTGAACCAGCAGCAGCATGGCTGAGACTCATTTTAACCAGTGCTTCCACGGTTTCATCATTTAAAATTTCACCGTCTTTAACAATGCCGTCGTGGCCGTACGATGAATAGGGATCAAGTGCTACATCAGTCATTACATACATTCCAGGAACAGCATCTTTGATGGCCCTGATACTGCGTTGCATTAAGCCGTTTTTATTCCAGGCTTCTTTACCTGTATTATCTTTGAATTCATCTTTGCATTTTATAAAAAGAAGTACACTCCTTATTCCCAATTCATACAGGTCCTTTACTTCTTTTACAGTAAGATCTATGCTGCGCCGGAAATAATCGGGCATAGAGGCAATTTCGCTGCAGACACCTGTGCCTTCTTCAATAAAAAGAGGTGCAATAAAATCTTTTGTAGTAAGAATAGTTTCAGCTACCAGGCTGCGTATAGCGGGAGTAGCTCTCAGTATCCTGTTTCTTCTTTGTAAATGCATAAAATTCGGTTTAACAAGTATTCGTACTCTTTGCCCATTCTTCATTCGTAGGCAGGCCGACCCAATCTACCGGTTGCAGGCAGACCTGTACCAGTTTTTCTTCTACACTTCCCTGCCTGGGATGGTAGTCATATTCAAACCGCACTGTCGGCGGCAGGCTCATCAATATACTTTCTGTTCTGCCATTTGTTTTTAACCCGAATAAGGTGCCCCTGTCGTGCACCAGGTTAAACTCAACATACCTGCCCCGGCGTATCTCCTGCCAGAATTTGTGTGTATCAGAAAAAGGCATGTCTTTTCTTTTTGTAACAACCGGAAGGTAGGCAGTTGTAAAAGCGTGCCCACAAGCTTTCCCGAATTCCATCCAGAAACCTGCTTCCTGCCCAATTACCGGGCGACGGTAATCATAAAAAATACCACCGATACCCCGCCTTTCATTGCCACGATGTGTGTTCACGAAATAATTATCACAGTTGATTTTAAATTGCGGGTAAAAGCCGGGATCAAAAGTGTCACATACTTTTTTATATGCCTGGTGAAAATAAACCGCATCTTCTTCAAAGAGGTAATAAGGTGTGAGGTCAGTGCCTCCACCAAACCACCTGTCCATAAGCTTTCCATCTTCGTTATACAATTCGAACATCCGGTAATTACAATGTACTGTAGGAACGAAAGGATTTACAGGGTGCAATACAATACTGATTCCGCAGGCAAACCAACTATCACCGGCTATCTGCAATTGCAGGGTCATCGCCGGAGTTACCTTGCCATATACCACTGAGGTATTCACACCTCCTTTTTCAAAGACGGCGCCGTGGGAGATCACCCGGGTCTTACCGCCACCCCCTTCTTCACGGCTCCATTCATCCTGGTGAAACCTGGCCTGCCCGTCCATTTCTTCTACCTGCCTGCATATAGTATCCTGCAATCCTTCAATGATCCGGATCCATGTATCACGTTCTGGCGTACCTGTAGTTTGTATATTCATCAATACCCGGGATTGATCCCATATTCTTTTACTGCTTCCACGAATGCCCGGGCATGGGCCACGGGTACATTAGGTGTGATCCCGTGGCCAAGGTTGGCAATATAACGGTGATGGCCAAAGCCAGATATCATTTCTTTTACTGATTTCCTGATCTCTGGAACCGGGGCTAATAATTTTGAGGGATCAAAATTTCCCTGCAAGGTGATGTTATCTCCGGCCAACCTGCGGGCTGTAACCGGGTCAGTACACCAATCCAATCCCAGGCCCGAAGCTCCTGTGCAAGCCAGGTCTGACAATGCATACCAACTACCTTTGGCAAATAAAATTACCGGTGCATGGTCTTTTAACCCGCTGGTGATCTGCTCAAGGTATGGTTGTGCAAAATGTTTGAAGTCAGCCGGACTCAATGACCCGGCCCAGCTATCGAAAACCTGTACCACATCAGCCCCTGCCTGTACCTGGGCCTGTAAATATTTAATAGTAATATCAGTGATCTTCTGCAGTAAACGGTGTGCAAGGTCAGGATGTGTATATGCAAATTGTTTGGCCTTATCCCAGGTTTTACTCCCTTTACCTTCCACCATGTAACATAACAACGTCCAGGGCGCGCCGGCAAAACCTATTAAAGGCACACGTCCATTCAATTCAGCTTTAGTAAGACTCAATGCCTGGCTGACGTAATTGAGACTTTCCACATTATCAGTGAGCAGTTCGGCAATATCTTTTTCAGTGGCAATCACTTTCGGCAAAGATGGGCCTTTACCTTCTTCCATGCGTACTTCAAGCCCCATGGCCTGGGGAATAACGAGGATATCCGAAAAAATAATGGCAGCGTCTACCCCTACCTGATCTATGGGCTGTAAGGTGATTGCCGTTGCCAGTTCCGGAGTTTGAACCCTGGTAAAAAAATCGTATTTGGCTTTTAACGTAAGATAATCCGGCAAATACCTGCCGGCCTGGCGCATCATCCAAACCGGTACCCGTTCCGTTTTTTCCCCTTTGAGAGCTCGCAGCAACAAATCATTTTTCAACATCCTATTATTTTTAATACCTGTGTATGTTATTAATCAACTCCAAAATATTCAAGCATTTTTTCAACCAGGTTGTCCTTACCCACGCTATCACCCACAATCACTTTATACTCACCTCTTTTTAAGATAGCTTCTGCAGTCGTTTTCCCGATGGCAAAATAAACTGTTTCTTTTACTCCTTTGTTCACAGAAAAAAAACTTTCCACTGCGCTGGGACTAAAAAACAATATTCCAAGGTAGGGTATGTTTATTTTATGCGGCACAAGGATGGTCTCATATACAATAATTTCATTTACATCCACTTCGTGGCCGCGCAGGATAGCAGGCAGTTCCCCGCGCCTTTGGTCACCGCAGAAAAAAATCACCTCTTCCCCTTCATTCTGTTCTGCTACCACTTCCGCCAGTTCACCAGCATTATCCGCACTGCCGGCTATAAGTTCTTCACCAAAATATTTTACTACCAATTGCCGGGTTGTCTGCCCGATACAGAAAATTCTCCAGTCAGGATACTCGTTTTCCATAAACCTGGCCACCGCCTCCACCGCATTCATGCTGGTAAAAACTACGGAGGTACTTAATAACAATGAATTTTCAATTTCCTGTTGAATTTCCACGGTTTCAACCGGCTGGGTATCTATAAATGAAAGTGTGTCAATTTCAATATTCTTTAACCTCGCCGTTTCCACCAACTGTTCGTTGATGGGGCGGGTACATAATATATGAACAGGATTATCCATGGCGCATAGTATCGGCTATCTCCTGACCGCCGTTATTTAAAATTTCCGTTGCCATTTCAAGGCCAAAATCTTTATTACCTATTGACACATATTTCTCTATTTCTATTTTTTGTTTTCCATCGGGACTTAACAAACTTCCCCTGAAAAAAATATCCTTTTTATCAATTAATGCCAGGGCACTGATTGGAGTGGAACACCCACCCATGAGGCCGCGCAGGAAATCCTTTTCAATTCGGGTACACCTTTCCGTTGGCAGGTGATTCAATTGGGAAGCCACTTGGGTTACTTCAGTGTCTCCTTCCCGGGTTGCCAGTAAAATAGCTCCCTGGGCCGGTGCCGGCAACATCCAGTCCAGTTCCATAGCGTTGGCCGGTTTCAGGTTGATACGCTCCAGGCCTGCGGCAGCCAGAATGGCGCCTTGCCAGTTGCTTTCCCTGATCTTTTGCATCCGGGTGTTTACGTTTCCCCGCAGGTTAACCACCTGGTGAGCCGGGTAACGGTGTAACCACTGGGCCTTCCTGCGGATACTGCTGGTAGCTATAGTAAACTCCGAATGAATTACGGGGGCCAGGTGAATGTCTTCTGTTGTGACAAGAGATTTATGAAAGGAGGCAATATCAAATCCTGTTGCTATTGGCTGAGAAGTTGCTTCATTACTTTCATTAATCACAAAAAGATCGCGGTAATTTCCCCTCTCCAATACGGCAGCCTGTATTACACCAGCCGGCAAGCGGGTTGGAACATCCTTCATCGAATGAACGGCAATATCAATTTTCTTATTAAGAAGAGCTACATCCAGGCTACGGGTAAAAATCCCCTGCACGCCCATCTCGTATAGGGGAGTTTCAAGGTCTATATCCCCTTCGCTCTTCACCAGAATTAATTCTGAAGGTTGACCTCTTTCGGCCAGTAAATCTTTTACCAGGTTAGCCTGCCACAAGGCCAGTTCACTTTCCCTGGTTCCAATCCTGATAGAGGGGATCATATTTTAATTTGAAACCGGTGTAATGAAATCATTGATAGCCTCTATATAATTACAGCCACGCTGGTTTTTTGTTTTCATTTTCACCGCCATGCCGTTTATAACTTTCTGAATACGGGCCTCTGCTGATTTTCCTGTAACAGCGGAAACCGATATGCAGACAGATTGGTCAAATATATTATCAGACTGTAAATTCAGCAGTTTTACTTTCACCGCTTTCAAAACCGGTGCATGCTGCCGCATTTGATACCAATCCATAAAAGCGCTGATATGCTCCGCAATTATTTCTTTAACCCGTGGTATTTCCGCAGCTCGTTTTTGGAGGGTTTCGTCTTTAATCCGGCTTAACTCATCTACGTTTACAAGAGTAATTCCGGCCATACCTGCAATGGCAGGATCTACGTTGCAGGGAACTGAAAGATCAATCACCAGTTTCGAAATCCCGGTAAAATGGCCAGGAATGATAATCGGCTCATCTGCCCCGGTGGTAACCAGGATTACATCGGCTTCATCAATACAATTACCGATATTTTCAAAAAGGTCGCAATTAAAGTCATATGTATCAGCCAATAATTTAGCTTTATTATAGGTGCGGTTCACGAGGGTAACTTCAAAACCCGGCAGGTAATCAGCCAGGTTTTTACAGGTGTTACAGCCGAATTTACCCGTACCTATTAACAATAATTTTTTTCCTGATTGACAGGGGAAATGTGCTTTTATATATTGAACAGCAGCGAAGGATACCGACACAGTTCCCCCGCTTAAAGCAGTAGTGGTCCTTATTTTTTTTGACGTTTGTAAAACTTCGTTGATGAGTCTTTCAAGAGTAGAACCCAGGGTTTGACAGCCCTTGGAGAACTTTGCTGCCAGTTTAATTTGTCCTATAATTTCATAATCACCCAGTATCTGCGAGTCCAACCCGGCGGCAACGGAGAAAAGGTGACCTATAGCTTCCTGTCCATAATATACATAGGCAAGGGATTCAAACATTCCGGCACTTCCGGAGGTCACGGAGGTTAATAGCCTGCCGAGGTCTCCCTTGTTAGATTCAAAGCCATATATTTCGGTACGGTTGCAGGTAGATAAAACAAAAAATTCAGAAATGCCAAAGGCAGGTGCACGATCCACCAGTTGCTGGTATTGGTCAGGGTTAACAGCAAAAAGCCCACGCAGGGAAGCATCAGACTTTTTATAGTTGATACCGGCTATGCTTAAATTCGATAAAGCTGTAGGATGTTGAAACTCCATGTATTCACTTAATTTCCTGTGTACAAAATTAGCCGTACAAATTGCTGTTAACTAATTTCCCTGTCATTGGTTTGTCATATTTAACTGTTGCTTTTAATTGAGGATAATTGAATAAACCTTTTTAATAGTAATTAGGTTAGTGCTTATACATTTGCAATAATTTTTGAAATATGATGGACAAAATAAGAGGTATACTGTTAATGAACCTGGGATCACCGGACAGTACTGACACAAGTGATGTGAGGAAATACCTGAATGAATTCCTGATGGATCCGAGAGTAATCGACATGTCTTACCTGAAAAGACTGTTGCTGGTAAAAGGAATTATTGTTCCCTTTCGTGCGCCCAAATCTGCTGAAGCATATAAGACAATCTGGACCAGGGATGGATCACCATTGGTGGTGATGACCCGGATGTTGCAGCAGGAATTGCAGCTGGATCTGGAAGAGCCGGTAGAAATAGCCATGCGGTATGGAAATCCTACTCCCAAAGCCGGGTTTGATCAGCTCCTGCAGCGTGAACCTGGCCTGGAGGAAGTGATTGCAGTGCCACTTTATCCTCATTATGCAATGTCATCCTACGAATCAGCCGTGGAACATGCCAGGAAGACCCACGCAGATAATGGTTATACTTTTTCTCTAAAATTTGTTGCGCCATACTACAACCGACCAGTATACATTGAAGCCTTAACCGAACTGATGCGCCCCTACCTTGAGCAGGATTATGATCATATACTTTTCAGCTACCATGGTGTACCGGCCAGGCATATCCGTAAAAGTGACCCAACCGGTTGTCATTGCCTTCAGGTAGAAAATTGTTGCATTGTTCCCTCCCCTGCTCATGACACATGTTACCGTCACCAGTGTTTTACTACCACAGCGTTGGTAACGAACAAACTGGGAGTTCCGTTAGATAAGTACAGCATCTCTTTTCAATCCAGGCTGGGAAAAGGATGGCTGGAACCCTTTACTGATACCAGGCTGGCAGAGATGCCTGAAGAAGGAATAAAAAAACTACTTATTATATGCCCGGCATTTGTAAGTGATTGCCTGGAAACCTTAGAGGAGATTGCTATCAGGGGGAAAGAAATCTTTATGGAAGCAGGTGGAGAAAGTTATGAAATGATTCCTTGCCTTAATACCCACCCGTTATGGGTGAAAGCACTTTGCCAGCTTGT
>JBKJUT010000099.1:0-29713 GCA_046590515.1 Ferruginibacter sp. | reverse complement strand
TGTCTCGTCCTGAAAAAAGTTGACTACAAATCGACAAAGATGGATCAGTTAACAATCAGATTAAAAACCGGTATCCCCACTCCTCATTACAGCGAAGTCTTTAAAAAACAAGTTGTTTTGGAGTATGAGAAGGGGGCTTCCAGCAAAAAGCAGATTCAAATCAAGTATGGCATTAAAGGCAAAAGCAGACTACTTGATTGGTGCAGGAAGTATGGTAGATTTGCTTATCATGAACCTGCTACAAATGGTCGTCCCATGAAAGATCCTCAAAAGCAACGCATCAAAGAGCTTGAGAAAAAGTTGAAAGCTGCAGAGCTGAAACTTAAAGTTTATGACAAACTAATTGAAGTCACAAACCGTGAACTGGATGCTGATATTGTAAAAAAAATAGAGGCCAGGTTGTCCGAGAGTTGGCAACAGAAAAACAAATAAGCATTACTGCTGTTTGCCGTCAACTTGGCTATAGTAAACAAGCCTACTATAAATCAAAAAGTAATCAACAAATGAAACTTTGCTATCGCAACATAGCCAAAGAAAAAGTCTTACGGGTAAGACAACAACTTCCCCGTACCGGCACCAGAAAGCTGTATTACCTGCTGGCAGAAGAGTTCAAACAGGAGCATATTAAGGTTGGCCGGGATAAATTATTTTCAATTCTGCGTGATGAGCAACTATTGATAATTAAAAAGAAACGCTACACTAAAACAACCAATTCAAAACACTGGCTGCATAAGTATCCTAACCTGGTAAAGGATTTGCCTATTACCCGACCTGAGCAAATATGGGTTGCAGACATTACCTACATATCCATTGAGAAGGGGTTTGTTTATCTGCATTTAATTACAGATGCCTATTCAAAACAAATTATGGGCTATTGCTTAAGTGATAATTTAGCAGCAACATCTACAATTAAGGCATTGCAAATGGCACTACAAAAAAGAAAATACGAAAACCAGCTTATTCACCATTCTGACCGAGGGCTGCAGTACTGTAGTGCTGGTTATGTCTCCTTGTTAGACAAAAATAGTATTGATATAAGCATGACACAGGACGGAAATCCTTACGATAACGCAATTGCAGAAAGAGTTAATGGAATACTTAAAGATGAGTTTGCATTAGATGATATTTTGCCCGATTTTAAGCATGCACAGAAACAGACAGATCAGGCGATATCGCTTTATAACAGCCAAAGACCACATTTAAGCTGTGGAATGCTTACACCAAACCAGATGCACAGCCAAACCAAGCTAAAAATAAAGACATGGGCAAAAAAAAATCACAAGAACTTTGGTGGTTCTTGTGATTTTTCACCTTTACTTCAACATTTATAAACCAGTCAACTTTTTTCAGGACTAGTCACCAATAAATCTTTTAACTATAAGGCAATAGTGGTAAATTTATTCTTCCACGCATAACAGGAAATTAAATAAGATGACAGATCAATTCGGATATGGTATGATAGGCCTGGGTACAATGGGAAGTAATCTGGTAATGAATATGAGTGACCACGGGTTTTCTGTAGCTGGCTACGACAAGGACATGGATAAAGTGGACCAGTTAAACAACTTAGCAAAAGGCAAGGATGTAGAAGCCTTTGGCAACATTGAAAAATTTGTGTCTGCCCTGGCTGCTCCCAGGATTATATTATTATTGGTTCCGGCGGGTCCTATTGTGGATGCGGTACTGTTTGAGCTCAAACCCCTGCTTCAAAAAGGCGACCTGGTAATGGATTGCGGTAATTCATTTTATGTGGATACCCAGGAAAGAACAGAGCGGCTCCTTAAAGACGACCTGCATTTTATGGGTGTAGGGATTTCCGGAGGAGAAACCGGTGCCCGCTTTGGCCCGAGTATCATGCCGGGTGGCGATGAAAATGAATATAACCGGGTAGCGCCCATGCTGGAAGCTATCGCTGCAAAAGTAAAGGATTCCCCTTGCGTGGCTTATATGGGAAAAGGCTCTGCCGGCCATTACGTAAAGATGGTGCATAACGGTATCGAATATGCCATTATGCAGTTACTCGCAGAAACTTACCATTTATTAAAAGAACATGGTGGATTACAAGATGATGAACTGCATACTGTATTTAAAAAATGGAACGAAGGGCGGCTCCAGTCTTTCCTGATGGAAATTACCGCCGCAATATTTTTACAGGAAGATGAATTTACTGACAACCGGCTTATTAATATGATTGCAGATACTGCGCATCAAAAAGGTACAGGTGCCTGGACCTCCAGAGATGCCATGGATCTGCAACACCCGATACCGGTAATAGACGCCGCCGTTTCTCAAAGGGCTATGTCGGCACTAAGGGAGCAAAGAATCAAAGCCGCAGCAATGCAAGCTCACGGCACCACCCAAATTACAAAAGACAAGACCGGTTTTATTAATGATTTAGAGGATGCTTTATATTTTGCCTCCCTCGTGGCGTACAGCCAGGGGTTGTCACTCCTTTATGCAGCTTCCCGTTTTCACCAATATAACACGCGCTTAGCCACAGTAGCTTCTATCTGGCGGGAAGGATGTATTATCAGGGCGGCGGCACTAGAAGATATCCGGCAGTCCTTTGCTGACCAGCCTGACCTCCATAATTTATTATTAACACCACACTTCTCAGGTTTGCTGACACCGCTGAAAGCAGCTATGAAAAATATATTGGTAGCAGGTATAATGAACGATATTCCTTTACCGGCTTTCAGCGCAACCCTGGCATATTACGAAAGCTTTCACAGCAGTTGGTTACCCGCTAACCTGGTACAGGCACAGCGTGACTATTTTGGTGCCCATACCTATGAAAGACTGGATAAACCCGGCAATTTTCACACCTCCTGGAATCAAACCATACAGTAATGGAAAAATCAACCTTGCAACCGGTAATTATTACCATTTTTGGAGGAACCGGCGACCTGACCCGGCGGAAACTTATTCCTGCCTTATATAATTTATACCTGGAAAAGTGGTTGCCTGTAAATTTTACCATTATCGGAATCGGCCGCCAGGAATGGTCAAATGAAGATTATACCAGGAATCTGAAAGATGGGGTGGACACTTTCTCCCGCAAGGGAAAGTCGAAGAAAACCGAATGGGAGAAATTCGCAGCGCATATTCAATATAAGAAAGCAGACTTTACACATTCTTCATTATATAATGCTTTGAAAAAAGATATTGCTGCCTTTGAAAAAAAATCAGGAGTGCTGGCTCTTAAAATCTATTACCTGGCTGTACCGCAATCTTTTTTTGAACAGGTGGCAACCATGATCGTAAAAGCCGGGCTGGCAGAAAATAAAGCATTAAGCCGGATAGTAATTGAAAAACCTTTTGGGAGAGACCTGGAAAGTGCACGTGAACTGAATGCGACTATCCTTGGTAACTATGATGAGTGCCAGGTATACAGGATTGATCATTACCTCGGTAAAGAAACCGTCCAGAACATTATGGCCTTTCGTTTTGCCAATGTCCTATTCGAACCTATCTGGAACAGGAATTACATTGATCATATCCAGATTACAGTTGCGGAAAGTATAGGAGTAGAGGATCGTGGTGGTTATTATGAAGGAAGTGGCGCCTTGCGGGATATGATACAGAATCACCTGCTGCAACTGCTGTGCCTTATCGCCATGGAACCGCCGGTATCTTTTAATGCAGATGAAGTGCGAAACAGGAAAGTAGATGTGTTGCGTGCTATCCGGAAAATAAAAAAAGAGGAAGTACATCTATACGCTGTGCGCGGCCAATATGGTGAAGGATGGACAGAAGGAAAAAAAGTGAAAGGCTATCGCCAGGAAAAAAATGTAGACCCGGAATCTCCCGTAGAAACATTTGCTGCCATTAAATTTTTTATAGATAACTGGCGTTGGAGCAATATCCCTTTTTATGTACGCAGTGGTAAAAGAATGCAGGAAACAATTTCAGTAATTACCATACAATTCAAGCCCGTTCCGCACCAGTCGTTTCCGGATGAAGCTGTGGAAAACTGGCAACCCAACAGGCTGGTGCTGAATATCCAGCCCGACATGGGTATCCGCCTGCGCTTCCAGGCAAAACGTCCGGGCCTTAAAATGCAGCTAAGCCCGGTAGATATGCTTTTTAATTATAAAGACAATTATGAACATGGTACGCCCGAGGCATATGAAACGCTTTTGCTGGATGTGATAGAAGGAGATGCTACCTTGTTCATGCGATCAGACCAGGTGGAAGCAGCCTGGGATATACTTACTCCCATACTTGCTTCCTGGGAAGATAATCCTTCCGTTAATTTTCCTAATTACGCTGCCGGACTTCAAGGACCCGAAACTTCAGAAGCCCTTATTGCAAAAGACGGCAATAACCGGATTGTTACACCTATTGAAAAAAACGGCCATGAATAAGGTCTACACTTTTCAGAATGAAGAGGAACTTGCCAAGGCGGGGGCAGAAGAAATTATCCGGTTATCCGGTAAGTCTATAAATGATTCAGGGCGCTTTGTGATCGCTTTATCAGGCGGCAACACACCCTCCAGGCTTTTTGAAATGCTTGCTTTACCGGTATATCAAAAACAACTTGACTGGAAAAATATGTTTGTGTTCTGGAGTGATGAAAGAATGGTTCCACATGATGCGGGAGAAAATAATAGTCACCAGGCCAGGCTTAGATTACTCGACCACGTTACTATACCGGCGGAAAATATTTTTACCGTGCAGGTTCAGATGAGCCCGGATAAAGCAGCACAGCATTATGAGAAAATGTTACGTGCCTTTTTTAAAACAGGCATTCCTGTTTTTGACCTGGTTTTGTTAGGAATGGGAGAAGATGGACATACAGCTTCACTGTTCCCGGGAAACAATTTGGATTTCCAGGAGCAATGGGTAGTAGCAGTTACAAAACCGGGAGAAGATATTCAAAGAATCAGTTTTACTCCATTGCTCATTAACCAGGCGCGCAACGTAATGATACTTGTAACTGGTGAGCAAAAGGCCAACATGCTTAAAAAGGTACAGGAAGGTAAAAATAAAATTTCTTACCCCATTCAACTGGTGCAATCAAAGAAAAATAATATTATGTGGTATATAGATTCGGCTGCCGGATCTAAACTAAAAAAGTAAAGAAATGTTTATAGACGCCATTGAGAGAGTCGCCAGGTTTACACGGCCGGTTAATACAATACAGCGCACTTATGGTAACAACCAGATAATACCGGGATCGGCTACGCTTTTTTTTGTAAATGAATCCGGGTACGCCATAACCTGTAAGCATGTGATTGAAATGCTTTCAGCTTCTGAAAATATCAACCAGCATTTCCAAAAATTTTGCCAGGAAAAAAATGCAATTCCCAACGACGGGAAGCAGAAAGCCCATCTTAAAGGGCTGGAATTGAAATATAAATTCAATCCTGAGTCTACAGTTCAGTTAAAAAACACGTTCGTGGATTGCGTAGACAGTATGAGTGGCTTTACCTCGCATGCGCACCCTACCCTTGACCTCGCCATTTTGAAATTTAATGATTATAAAAAATTACATTACTCAGAATGTGCCAGGTTTGCACGTGACACTTCGGGCATAAAACAAGGTAAATTCCTGTGCCGGCTTGGATTCCCCTTTCCCGAGTTCACCAACTTTACATACAACCAGGTAACAGATGATATTGAATGGACAACCACCGGGGTGATACACTCCCCCCGCTTCCCTATTGAAGGAATGGTAACCCGCTTTTTGGCTGAGAATAACGGGTTGTATGGAATTGAACTAAGCACTCCGGGTTTAAGAGGCCAGAGTGGTGGCCCGTTGTTTGATGAACGGGGACGGGTCTGCGGCATGCAGTTCTCTACCAAGCATCTGCACCTGGGTTTTGACCTGATTGACAAAGAAATACTTATCAATAACAAGGTGAAGAAAATCTCCGACTATTCATTCCTGCACCTGGGTCAATGTATTCATGCTGATACCATCAAATCATTTCTTAATCAACACCAGGTTAAATATTACGAAGAAGATTAATCAAATACATTTTATTATCCTTATCCCTCCGGTACTGCTTTAAATGAACTTATCTGTTAACTTTGAGGTATGTTAAAGATCAGCACGCGTGGGCAGGAAATGCCTGCTTCACCCATACGTAAACTGGTGCCATTTGCCGAAGCTGCAAAAAAAAGAGGCACCACTGTATTCCATCTTAATATCGGTCAACCTGATATAGAAACGCCCAAATCCTGTCTGGATGCAGTGCGTGATTGCGACATAACAGTATTGGAATACAGCCATAGCGCCGGTATGGAAAGTTACCGCCGTAAATTGGTTACTTACTATAAGAAAAATAATATTGATATAAATCACAACGAGATTATTGTAACAACTGGTGGCAGCGAAGCAATTCTTTTTGGTTTTATGGCTTGCCTGGATGCGGGCGATGAAGTGATTATTCCGGAACCTTTTTATGCCAATTATAATGGTTTTGCCATCCAGGCAGATGTGAAAGTAATACCAATTCTGAGTGCTATTGAATCCGGTTTTGCCTTACCTCCCATTGAAGAATTTGAAAAAGCGATCACCCCACGTACCCGGGCTATCGTAGTCTGCAATCCTAATAACCCTACCGGCTACCTGTACAGTGCCGCCGAAATGGAAACACTAAAACAAATTGTTTTAAAACATAACCTTTTCCTGTTTGCGGATGAAGCCTACCGTGAATTCTGTTATGAAGGCTCACATACCAGTGCCATGCATTTAAAAGGCGCTGAACAGAACGTGGTGTTGATGGATACCATCAGTAAGCGATACAGCGCCTGCGGGGGGCGTATAGGCGCCTTCATTACAAAAAACAAAGAAGTACTCGAAGCTGCCATGAAATTTGCCCAGGCCAGGCTCAGCCCGCCGTTTTACGCACAGGTGCTGGGTGAAGCTGCCGTGGACCTGCCGGATGATTATTTTGATACCACTAAATCTGAATACAGATTACGCCGTGATACTATCGTAAAAAGACTGAACGATATGCCCGGGGTTTTTTGCCCCAACCCGGGAGGCGCATTTTATGCAATGGCGCGGCTGCCCGTCTCCGATAGTGATGCTTTTTGCCAATGGCTGCTGGAAGAATTCAGTTATAATGGCCAGACTGTTATGCTGGCGCCGGCTACAGGTTTCTACAGTACCCCTGGCCAGGGTAAGGATGAAGTCCGCCTGGCGTATGTGTTGAATGTAGAATCTATTCATAAAGCTATGGATTGCCTGGAGCAGGCGCTGGAAGTATATCCTCATAAAGAAATTGAAACTGTGCATGAAAAAGCAGGCCAACCATAATATTATTTATATCAATTTTCCGACATAGGGTTTTATCCATATCCTTTGGAATGATATGTGTATTTAAATGGCTTAAAATGGAAAAATGAAAATTACCTTTCATGGTGCAGCCCGTACCATCACGGGTTCCAAGCACCTCCTCACTATTGATAACGGTACTCAAATTCTTTTGGATTGTGGATTATTCCAGGGCTGCGGGGGAGAAACTGACTCACTCAACGCAGATTTTGGCTTCGACCCCTCTGCTGTTTCTTTGGTAATTCTGTCTCATGCTCATATCGACCACAGCGGTCTTTTACCCAAACTGGTTAAGGAAGGATTTAATGGAAAAATATTATCCACCCCTGCAACGCGTGATCTTACCCAGATACTTCTCTATGATAGTGCGGAGATACAAAAATATGCGGCACACTTAACTTCCAAAAAAGGAAAACAGGTATTCGAAATTGAAAGTCTTTTCACAACTGAAGATGTAGACTTTACACTTTCCCTTTTTGAAACGCTGGAATGCGGGGAATGGGTAAAGATTTCAGATGGAGTTGAGCTGCAGTTTACCAATGCGGGCCACCTCGCCGGTAGTGCTGTTGTTAACCTTCGCATTGAAGAAAATAAAAAAACAATCCGGCTTGCATACAGCGGTGATATAGGCCGCTATAGAAGTGTCTTACTGGCGCCCCCGCAAGATTTTCCACAAGCAGATTATATCATCCTTGAAAGTACCTATGGTAATAAATACCATGATATAAATTATAATTCAGTTGATACACTTTTAAAAGCCATAACTGATACGTGTATCCGCAAAAAAGGTAAACTCGTAATACCTGCCTTTAGTGTAGGGCGTACCCAGGAACTGTTATATACACTCAATCAACTGGAATTAGAAAAAAGATTACCGCCCCTAAATTATTTTGTGGATAGTCCTCTTAGCCTGAAAGCCACGGAAGTAATTAAAAAATATGTGCACAACTTCAATGACCGGATGCAAAAGGTACTGGAAGTAGATGATGACCCGTTCTTATTTGAAGGATTAAAACATATTGAATCAGTTGAGGACAGCGTACGCTTAACTGAGTTTGAAGAACCTTGTGTCATCATATCGGCCAGCGGTATGGCAGAAGGCGGCCGGGTGCGGCATCACATACATGCCTGCGTGGAAGACCAGGCTCATACCATCCTGATGGCAGGATATTGCGGAAAACAATCTCTCAGCGGGCAACTTTTGGATGGTGCCAAAACTATTACGCTGTTTGGCGATGAATGTAAAGTTTCCGCCAGGGTTGACAAAGTAGAAGGCATGAGCGCCCATGGTGACCAGGATGACCTGCTGAGATTTATGAGCTGCCAGGAGTCATCACAGGTAAAACAGGTTTTCCTGGTACATGGCGAATATAATGTGTCGGAAGAACTGGGAGAAAAACTAAAACGCAAAGGCTTTGCCCGGGTATCCATTCCAGGAATGCATCAGCAAATCACATTAGATTAAAAATTTACCTCGGTCCTGCGGGACAATTTTTCCTGATAAAGTTCGTATAAAGGGTTTGCAGGTGTTTACCGGTACCTTCCCCTTCCCGCAAACTGTGTGTGCGGTTGGGATAAGCCATAAACTGGAATAATTTATTGTGTTTAATAAGCTCGTTAAGCAGCACCTCGGCATTACTGTAGTGCACGTTATCATCGCCTGTACCATGTATGTATAACAGGTTTCCTTTAAGTCCTTTGGCATAGGTAACTGGAGATCCTTTGATAAAATCCTGTAGATTTTCCTGTGGTAGTCCCATGTATCTCTCCTGGTAAATATTATCATAGAACAACTGGTTGGCTACAGCCGCAATGGATACTCCTGTTGAAAAAATTTCAGGATAACGGAACAAAAGGTGAAGCGTAGACGAACCGCCACCGCTCCAGCCCCACACGGCCACACGGCTTTTATCTATATACGGTAATTCAATTATTTTTTTTGCACCCATGGCCATATCCCGGATATTAATATCACCGATTTTCCTGTAGATGGATTTTCTCCAGGCTGCACCTTTCAATGAAGGGGTTCCCCTGTTATCAAGGGCAACCTGCAAATACCCATCGGCCGCCATACTTCCGTCATACAAAAAGTTATCGTGATTGCCATACACATCACCAACGGTAGATGCAGCCGGCTCGCCATACACATAAAACACGACAGGGTATTTTTTAGCGGGATCAAAATTATCAGGCTTGTTAATCCAGGCATCCAGTAAAATATTATCCTCTGTTTTTATCTGAATATATTCTACATGAATATTTGGATTCACCGCCAGCGCGGTGCCTATACTTTTCCGGCTGTTCACCGGCCTGTTGTCCGGAAAACTCAACCACTCTGTTATGGGCGGGGTGTTATGATTACTGAAACTGTGTATAGCCAGTTTTGCAGTCGGAGAAAATTCATACGAATGTGTTCCTTTAAGGCTGGAAGAACTAAGTAATTCCG
Source organism: Ferruginibacter sp. (assembly GCA_046590515.1). Lineage (GTDB taxonomy): Bacteria > Bacteroidota > Bacteroidia > Chitinophagales > Chitinophagaceae > Ferruginibacter. The sequence goes on along the minus strand of JBKJUT010000099.1, from coordinate 19,979 downwards.
GGTCGTCTTTTTGTTTGCCGCTGTTGTTGATACGGGTGCGGTACAGGTAGAGCTGGGTGGGGTTTGAAGGCGAGGCTGAAAAATACAGGTAATTATTTGCCTCATCTATGGATTGAATGGAACTTATATCATAGTCGCCTTTTGTAAGCAAGGTGATATTTTTCCCGTCGCGGCTTATTTTATATACGTGACGCCATCCATCTTTTTCGCTCACCCATAGAAAATCCTCTCCTTTGTTAACCCAGTTCCATCCTTTAGGATTATCAGTATTCAGATCAACCCAGGCCTCACTGTTCTCTGCCCAGAAAGTACGGCATGAACCATCGCCGGCATTACAATACATAAGTTTGCTTTCCTGTTGTTTGCGATCCAGTTGCTGAAGTATGACTTCATTTGAACTGCTCCATTCCATTCTTGGAATATAATTCTGTTCCGGATCTCCTTCTACATTCATCCAACGTATAAAACCATTGGATAAATTTACCACCCCTAATTTAACTGAAGAAGGTGATACTCCCACTTTTGGATATTCAACAGGTATAACCTGGGAATAATTGGAATCGGTAGTATTCAACATATAGTAATCAGGAGTCTTGGTGGCATTCACCTGCCAGAAAGCGATCTGTTTACCATCCGGGCTCCAGCGAAATCCATCCCTGCTTCCAAACTCTTCTTCATATACCCAGTCAAATGTACCATTGATCAATTTTCGTGTACCATCGGTAGTTAGTTTGCGTATGATACCTGAGTTAATGTCTTCTGTATAAATATTATGCTCACTTACATAAGCTACATGCCGGGAGTCGGGCGAAAACTTTGCAAACATGAGGGATTGCGGGGCCAGTCCTTTTCCTAATTGCTTTAAAGTACTGCTGCCAGGGATTGCTACATAATAATCACCACGGGTTTTATATCGCCATACCTTAACTGTATTAGTAAAAATCAATGCCTTACTGTTATCACCGGTAAATTCGTAAAATTGTGGCACCAGGCCGTCTGTTGAGCCGGCCGGGGTTAGTAAAGCTTTACCCAGCACCACTGTTTCTGTTTCAGTTCTGGGATCAACCCGCACAATGTTCCCGTTATTAAAACGGGTCTGAAACTGGCCGTCGCCGGTCCAGATTATTTTTTGAGCACTACACCGGATACCGAAGCCGCAGGCTAAGCAGAGGATAAGTATTAAATTTTTATGCATAAGATTGATTTAATGTTTAAAATTAAGGAAAAGGCAGGTGGCAGGCAATTCGCATCGGCGTTAAATTCAATCTTATGGTTTATTTTTACAGCCCATGCAAAAAGAAAAACTCAGGCTGGATAAGTATCTATGGGCAATCCGGCTTTTTAAAACCAGGGCCCAGGCTTCAGAAGCATGTGAAAAAAATAAAGTAAAATACAATGGCAACCCTGCTAAAGCAGCTAAGAATGTATCCGTTGACGAGGAATATGAAATTAAAACAGAAGCTAAAAAGTGGGTGATAAAGGTTACCGGTCTCCTGGCTAACAGGGTTCAATACAGCGAGGCCATTAATCATTATATTGATATTACCCCGGCGGAAGAAATTGACCGGATGAAATTCCAGGCAGCGGCATTTCATACCGGTAAACGTATGAGCAAAGTAGGCAGGCCTACTAAAAAACAAAAAAGGGAGTTGGATGATTTCACCAGCCCTGATTAATAACCCCACAAATGAAAATTGATATTATTTCAGTAGTACCTGATTTGCTCAACTCACCTTTTGCCCATTCAATTATGAAACGGGCCCGGGAAAAAGGTTTGCTGGAAGTGAATGTCATAAACCTGCGTGATCACACCACCTATGCGCGTGCCCAGGTAGACGACTACCAGTTTGGCGGAGGCGCAGGTATGGTATTAATGATAGAACCCCTGGTAAATGCAATCGAAAGCCTCCAGGCAAATACTGAATATGATGAAGTGATTTACCTGAGCCCGGATGGCGAAACTTTTAACCAGCAGATGGCAAACCAGTTGTCGCTTAAAAAAAACATCATCCTGGTATGTGGTCATTATAAAGGTATAGATCAAAGGTTCAGGGATCACTTCATCACCAAAGAAATTTCTATTGGAGATTATGTTTTAAGTGGCGGCGAACTGGCGGCTGCTGTAATAACTGATGCAATCGGGCGGCTTCTTCCCGGCGTACTTAATGATGAAAGTTCGGCCTTGACAGATTCTTTCCAGGATAATTTATTAGCCCCTCCGGTGTATACCCGTCCTGAAACGTTCAGGGGCTGGACAATACCTGAGGTTTTAAAAAGCGGGAATCATAAATTAATAGATGAATGGCGCTATGAACAGGCCGTAGAAAGAACGCGAGAACGCCGGCCAGACATATTAGGAGATTAAAATAAAAATGCCCCGACCAGCAGGGCATTCTCATTCAATTCTTTATTTGTATCAATTCTCAAAAAGCTTATCGTCTAATGCTACATTCGATTCAATCTTATCAAAATTAATTGTGCCCTGCATAGTTGTGGTGGAATAAGGGAAAAGGTATCCATCTGCATTCAGTTTATAATCTCCGAAACTTGTTGATGCTTCTACTTCCTGGCCATTCACATTTGCCATGGCTGTTGTTTTAATATGATGGTAAGTTTTGGTATCAATAAAATAGTTAGAAGTATAACCATTCTTAAATGTAAGTTTTAGTTTAAAAGCTTCAGCACCTTCTACCATTTCTTTACCCAGTGATTCCACCTGGATTCCTTTTTCTTTATAGTTGAACAATGCTCCCTGTACATCCAGTTGATTTATGGCTGCTTTTAAAAGGGCCGGTTCCATTTCTTTCGGATCAGTCATACCCATGACCGGGAAAAACATCCAGCCGCCCTTCGTATTAATAAGCTGGTAATTGGATGTACCCATAATGTCAAGATCAACGCGGATACCTACCTCATGTTTTTTTGAAGAGGTAATACTGATCTCTGTACCATTTGTCTCCATACTGCCACTCATCCTTACTGTTTTAAGAGAGGCAAGTTTTTCTTTGCCACCAGATGCCTCCACGTATTTCGAAGCAATCTCGTCTGCAGTTTGTGCTGACGCCTGGAGAGTAATTACCGACAACATTGATAAAAAAAGTGTTTTAAACATTTTCATTGTAATAATATTTAATTTTGTTTACAGGTCTGAATTAGTGGAGCAAATGTAATATACTGCTACCTTATTTCATTGCCATTTAAAAAAAAATCTAAACAACCATATGTTTTCATTTACCAGGCAAGGCCAGATCGTGGATATTAGTGCAGAAAACATTTACTATGGCCAGGTGGTGGTGACCGATGGATACATTACATCAATTGAAAAGCTCACCGGGGAAGCACCTCCCAAATCCCCTTTTATCCTCCCGGGTTTTATAGACAGCCATGTGCATATCGAAAGTTCCATGCTGGTTCCTTCAGAATTTGCCCGCCTGGCAGTGGTGCATGGTACGGTAGGTACCATCAGCGACCCTCACGAAATTGCCAATGTATGTGGTCTTGAAGGAGTTCAATATATGATTGATAATGGCAAAACAGTTCCTTTTAAATTTAATTTTGGTGCGCCCAGTTGTGTACCTGCCACCATTTTTGAAACCGCGGGGGCCGCACTTGATGCAGACCAGGTGGATACTTTGTTACAGAATCCTGATATAATTTACCTGAGTGAGATGATGAATTTCCCGGGGGTATTGCACCAGGATGATCAGGTAATGAAGAAGATTGCTTCTGCAAAGAAATATGGCAAACCAGTAGATGGACATGCTCCCGGGCTGCGGGGAGAAGAAGCACGGCAATATATAAACGCCGGAATCAGCACTGATCATGAATGTTTCACAGCCGAAGAGGCCCTCGAAAAACTTTCATTTGGAATGAAAATCCTGGTGCGTGAAGGCAGTGCCGCCAAAAATTTTGAAGCCCTCGCCGGACTGTTACATGACCACAGCGAGAATATGATGTTATGCAGCGACGACAAGCACCCCGATAGCCTGGCAGAAGGACACATAAATATACTTTGTGCCAGAGCGGTAAAAAAAGGAATAGATATATTTAAAGTGTTACGTGTAGCCTGCATTAACCCGGTAATTCATTATAAAATGGATATTGGCCTATTGCAGCCTGGTGACAAGGCCGATTTCATTGTGTTGAAAGACCTCGTCAAATTTGAAGTGCTCGAAACTTTCATTGATGGAACAGCCGTGGCGCGTGATGGTAAATCACTCATTACTGCTACTACTGCCCCTATCCTCAACCGGTTTAATTGTGCTCCCTGTTCAGCTGAAGATTTCCAGGTACCAGGAGATCAGGTTGCTACCCCTGTTATAGAGGCAATCGACGGGCAACTCATCACCAACAGGCTATCCTTCAACCCCTCGGTAGACCAGGGATTGCTGCAGCCGGATTTAAATAATGACATCCTGAAAATAGCCGTAGTCAACCGTTATAAAAAAGCACCGGTTGCCAAAGCGTTTATTAAAAATTTCGGTATAAAAAAAGGAGCCATTGCCTCTTCTGTAGCCCACGACAGCCATAACATTGTAGCGGTTGGCGTAGACGATGAAAGCCTGGCCAGGGCTGTAAACCTGGTAATTCAGGCACAAGGCGGTATCAGTGCTGTACATGGGAAAACAGAGCAGGTACTTGCACTGCCTGTAGCAGGTTTAATGAGCAACCTCGATGGCTACAAAGTAGCGGCAGCTTATACTTCAATAGATAAGTTGGTGAAGGAAAAAATGGAAAGCACTTTATCTGCGCCCTTTATGACACTTTCATTCATGGCTTTGCTGGTGATCCCTCATTTAAAAATAAGTGACAAGGGCCTGTTTGACGGTGATAAATTCTCTTTTATTTAAAATCAATATTTTGCATTCGTTACGGTAAAGCCTACACTATCAGTTCCTTTAGGTGTAAAGTATTTATTCTTAAAACTTACTGTACCACCGGGATGTACAGTTTCGTAAATAACATCAGTATCTTCTTCCAGGACAGCTCCTGTTTTACTGTAAAAACGAAGTTTAAATTCAATGTCTTTAAAAACGACCACTTTGGCATTATTATACACGTTTCCTTTAATAACCATTTGACCTAATAGATTTTTTTTACTTGTACCTGCAATTCTTAAAAAGCGAGGCGGGTGCTTTTTTTCATTTTCTTCCAGGGAGGCTTTACTTTTTTCGTATTTATCATCGCTGTCAATGCTATACTTATTTTCATTTGTACACCCAAAGGATACATAAACGACAAACAGGGTGAGCCACAGGTATTTCATACATGAAGATTTTACGCTTAAAATTACAATTTTAAAAAACAGTTGCCTAAAATTCTGCTATGCACTAAGTTAAAATTAATTTAGTTTTGCCGGGCCCAACCAGGTGGTCGCCGTTATTTGGTTTCAATCCTGTTTCAAAATAAAATTTTATGGTTAAGAACCTTAGTACCTCGCATTCACTTATCAGCAACTGGGTTAGTGAATTAAGAGATGTGGAAGTGCAGCAGGACAGGATGCGTTTCAGGCGAAACCTGGAACGGATTGCAGAGTGCATCGGCTACGAGATCAGTAAACAAATGGAATTAGTTGAAAAGGATATCAATACACCAATGGGTGTGGCTACCTGTAAAGTTTTGCGGGATCAACCTGTTCTGGCCACTATTTTAAGGGCTGGATTGGCAATGCACAATGGCCTGCTAAATTATTTTGATAAAGCTGATAATGCTTTTTTAAGTGCCTATCGAAAACACCAACCGGATGGAAGTTTCGAGATACGGCTGGAATATATGAGCTGTCCGGAAATTGAACAACGGGTGGTTATCCTCAGCGATCCGATGCTGGCCACGGGAGCTTCATTGGTTAAATCCATTCAATATCTCCAGGATGTGGGTAAAATCCGTGAGTTGCATATAGTTTGCGCGATTGCCTGTTCTGTGGGTATTGAATTTGTAAAGCGTAATGCGCCAAATGCAACTATCTGGTGCGGTGCCATAGATGAAGAGATTACTGCCAAAGGTTATATCGTACCTGGTTTGGGAGATGCAGGAGATCTGGCCTACGGAGCCAAAATGCAGAGTTAGTCAGCAACATGTTTGCCTGTTTCCAATCTGTAGATGCAGGTAATTTATTAATTTGTGGTATTAATTACCAATGGATTTAAGGTTTATTAAGCCACTTTTTACGTTTTCACACATTTCGGTTCATTTTAGCCCCTAATTTGTTATCTTTAGAATAAGAACCTTACAAAAAATGAGAAATATTTTTGCGCTACTTCTTACCTTTTTTATCACCGGAACTATCCAGGCACAGGATCCGCATTTTTCCCAGTTTTTTGCCTCTCCCCTCACATTGAACCCTGCTTTTACCGGCAAATTTGATGGTACCTGGCGTTTAGCAGCAAACCACCGCGACCAATGGCCGTCTATTCCAAAAGCATATGTTACTTCAAGTGCCTCGCTTGATTTCCCGATATTAAAGAAGAGTCTGCCTGAATTTGACGTATTCGGGGTTGGAATTTCAGGTGTATCTGATGCCAGCGCCAACAGCCAGCTTAAGTTGAATTATGGATCTGTCTCAATGTCTTACCATAAAGCTTTAGACGAAAATGGCTATAACACCATTGGAGCCGGCTTCCAGGGTACTTACAGCAGCATGCTGCTTGATGTGTCGAAACTGCAATTTGAAGACATGCTGACCCAAAATGGATTTACTGCACAGTCGAATGATGTTCCAGGTCTTTATAATGGCGATAATAAACGCAATTACCTGGATGTAAATGCCGGCTTATTATATTCAGGCTCTACTAATGGAGAAAATAATTTTTATCTCGGTGCTTCCATGTATCATATTAACCGGCCAAAAGTAACCTATACTGATAAGACCTGGTATCTTACCGGCCGTATCACTGTTCATGGTGGTGGCTCATTCCCGATATCTGATATATTAACTGTAAACACATCCGTGATTCATCAATTACAGAATAAGGCAAGCGAAACAATTTTTGGTGCTGCCCTGGCTTTAAACGCCAATGGAGACCTCACTAATCCAACCAGTATATACCTGGGTTCCTGGATGAGATTTAATGATGCCATCATACCCTACATCGGGCTTGAATTTGGTGGTTTACGCATCGGAGCAAGTTATGATGTGAACATCAGTAGCCTTAAAGCCGCTACGGGTAACCGGGGAGGTTCAGAAGTTTCGATAATCTACATTAAGCGTCCGGTGGATTACAAAGGCATCCCCTGCCCCCGTTTTTAAAATATACCTGGATTTATAGCGCTTTATTTATTAGGGCTGCCGCTTACATTCCTGTTTCTGCGGATATAAAAACGATAAGGCAATAATGCATCTTTGCCTGCACTTTCCACCCCTATACGCCTGCTGCTGGCAACCATCGAGTCCGGAATATCAGAATCTTTATCTGCATATATCCGTATGGAACTTTTAAGAATATTTTTCCCCGAATCTGCCTTCGTGATACCCAGCGCCTTGCCTACATTTCCAGGGCCGCGGGTGAGGGTATGCCCCGCAGTTAGTTTACCTGTTCTTTCCAGCATTACATTCACCCCTTTTAATGGCTCAATAGCCCTTATCAATACAGCGTCGGGAATATACCTGGCATTGGTTACTATGTTAAGCATTTGATGCATCCCATAACAGATATACACATAAGTAGTACCGCCGGGGTGATACATATGTTCATTTTTAGAAGTACGCCTGCCGGCATAGGCATGCGATGCCCGGTCTGTATGCGCTACATAGGCTTCAGTTTCTACAATCCGCCCGCTTGTTAATTTACCGTCTATACGAGTCTGCACAATTTTACCCAGCAATTCCCTGGCGATGGTTACTACATCTGCACGTTCATAAAACGAAATGGGTAATTGCTTCAATAGTCTGTTTTTATGTAAAGTTATCATTGAAATAATCATACCGGCTTACTTATGAATGTTTTATTAACTTTAGCCATTGTGGTTTATTATGGCCGCAAGGAAATCCACGTATGCTGAAAGAAATAATTATTGCTGTACAATCTTATTTTGAAGCCCACCGCTTTATAGTAAAGCACAGGCTTTGGAAATGGATTCTTATACCGGGTTTAATCTACACAATTCTTTTTTTGGCAGGGTTTTACCTTTTCTGGATATCAAGTACTTCCGCTACCGAGTACCTGCTTTTAAAAACAGGAGTAAAAGCCTGGTTGGACAGCCTGCATGACAGTTGGATGCGATACCTTTTTATTGTAGGCCAGATCATTATGCAATTTATCCTGTTGCTGTTTTATTTTTCCCTATTTAAATTTCTTTTTCTCATAATCGGATCCCCGGTATTTGCCTACCTGAGTGAAAAAACAGAAAGCATAATGGAGGGAAAAGATTTCCCTTTCAACATCAGCCAGTTATTAACTGATGCGTTCAGGGGAATACGTATTGCTTTGCGGAATATGTTATGGCAGTCAGTTTATTTACTCACTATTTTCGTTTTATCCTTTATTCCGGTCATAGGTTGGATTGCACCATTAGCGGCCTTATTTATTGAATGTTATTATTTTGGTTTTTCTATGCTTGACTACAGCAGTGAAAGAAACCGGATATCATACCAGCAGAGCATAGGCTTCATAAGTCATCATAAAGGATTGGCGATCGGTAACGGGCTGGTATATTATATTATGCATTTTGTACCGCTTATCGGCTGGCTGCTGGCTCCCAGTTATGCTGTAATTGCTGCCACCCTCAGTATAATCAATGCTAAAAAAAGTCATGTTATATTAGGATGAGTACCGTGTATATGATACCCACTGTGCTGGATGAGCATTCCCTGGAAACCATACTTCCATATATTCTTTTCAATTTAAAAAAATGCAATGTAATCTTCGCCGAAAATGAACGTACGGCGAGGAGGTTTTTTAAAGCCCTTGACCAGGGAATAGTAATAGATGATTTCGAATGGTATCCTATACATAAAGCAGAAGAGGAACAAAAGGCGAATTTCAGAAAAAAAATTGCCGAGAAAAAGACTATAGCTATTGTAAGTGAAGCAGGCTGTCCAGGTGTGGCTGATCCTGGTCAGTTACTGGTAGCGGTGGCACAGGAACTTAACTGCAAAGTAATACCGTTGGTAGGACCCAATTCCATCCTGCTGGCCCTTATGGCAAGTGGAATGAATGGTCAGAATTTTGAATTTACAGGTTACCTGCCTATTGATAATGCAGCCAGGGATAAAATGATCCGTGAACTGGAATCTGATTCTTCACGTAGCCAAAGCACTAAAATATTTATAGAAACTCCATACCGTAATAACCAGTTAATGGAAAGTCTGACCAGGGTTTGCCAACCTAAAACCCGTTTATGCGTGGCCGTTAATCTTACAGGCGCGGCAGAAAGTATCCATACACGAACCATTTTCCAATGGAAACAACATAAAACAGACATACATAAACAACCAGCGATTTTTTTATTGAATGCAGGGTTGCAATCCTGACAGGCATTAAAATCCATATTCGCTGACCAGCCACACAAATGCAGCCATATTAACTGCTCCCAGGTCGAGTTCGCGTTTGCTTACTGATTCAAAAACATCGGTAGCTGCATGGTGCACATCAAAATACCGCTGGCTGTCAGGTGCTGATCCAGCCAATACTGCTCCCAGTTGGTTCAGTTTATCTATATCTGCACCACTGCCACTCATTGAGAAATCATACACCCCATAGTTATAGAATAATGGTTTCCAATCGAGAATTTTTTTCTTCCGGGCATCATCAGCAACAAGGTTGAAGCCGCGTGGGGTGAAACCACCGTGATCACTTTCCAATGCAAACACATGCTTTTCATTTTTTCGCTTTGCTTCTTCAAAATATTTATTACCCCCTGCAGACCCATTTTCTTCATTCATAAACATGACAGCTCTTACGGTTCTTTTTGGATGCAGACCGCTTGCCTTTAACGACCGGATTACTTCTATACTCTGTACACAACCGGCGCCGTCATCATGAGCACCTTCGCCCAGGTCCCAGCTATCAAGATGCCCACCTACAGTAATAATCTCTGCCGGAAACCGGGATCCTCTTAACTCTCCAATTACATTAAATGATGCTGCCGGCGCAAGCATCCCGCAATCTGTTTTAAAGTAAACGGTAAGGGCAGTATTTTTCTCCAGCTGGTTATGCAACCATTCCGCATCAATAGTACTGATAGCAACGGCCGGAATTTTAGGAAAGGAGTCATTGTAATTAGCTACTCCTGTATGAGGATATATATCCAGGTTACTGGCAAGAGAGCGAACCAATATCCCGATTGCACCATAACGCGCTGCAGCCGATGGTGCTGCATAACGCGATGGCCCGCTTTCACTATATGCTTTTGAGGTTCTGAAATAAGTAGGATTCATGGGGAAATTAAAAAATACCAGTTTACCTTTTATCCCTTGCATACCCAGTTTTTGAAGTGCATCGAAACTAGAGACTTCCACCACTTCACCTGACACCCCGCGTGAACCTGTACCAATAGTGTTACCCAGGGCACACAGGTTCAAATTATATTTTTTTCTACCTTTTATTTTTACATAACCTTTTTCTTTTTGTCCCCTTACCCAGTGTGGCACGGTACATGGTTGAAGATAAACTGTATCTGCACCGGCTTCGCGAAGCATCCTGGCTGTAGCCATTACTGCCTTTTCCGCATTGGCGGAACCACTGAGACGGGGGCCAATAGTTTTGCACAGGTATCGCAGATTTTCGTATGCCTCGCTCCGGTACATGACCTCGTCAGCTAATTTTTTTACAATTATTGAGTCGGAAGTTTGTGCAAGATTTGCATTAGAAAACAAACCAAAAACTATACAACCAAGTATATATTTCATATTAATAAAATTATCAAAGCAAACTTACTTAATACAAACCAGCAGCGGATGCTTTTTTAATTGGTAAATTGCAGCAGCAAGGCGTAAAAATTGTGTTTATGAATATAGCGATCGTTTGTTATCCTACGTTTGGAGGAAGTGGTGTTTTAGCCACAGAATTAGGAAAGGCATTGGCCGATAAAGGACACAACATTCATTTTATTACTTACCAGCAACCTGTAAGATTGGGTGGCTTTCATGCCAATATTTTTTATCATGAGGTAAGGGTGCCAACCTATCCATTATTCGACTACCCACCTTATGAAACGGCACTTGCCAGTGCTATGGTAGATGTGGTGCAAAATAATAATATCGACCTGCTTCATGTACACTATGCCATACCGCATGCGGCCGCAGCCTATATGGCCAAGCAGATACTCGCCAAACAGAATAAATTCATACCGGTAATCACCACCCTGCATGGCACTGATATAACCCTCGTAGGAAGGGATAAAACATATAGCCCGGTTGTTACATTTTCAATGGAAGAAAGCGATATACTTACGGCCGTTTCCAATAATTTAAAAGAAGAAACCTACCGCAATTTTACCATAAGCAAAGACATAGAGGTCATACATAATTTCGTGGATGTGAAACGCTTCCATAAAAAACCTGTAGAAGTTTTCAAACAATTACTGGCTCCCGATGGTGAAAAGATTATTGTACATGCTTCAAATTCCAGGAAAGTTAAAAGAGTAGATGATGTAGTAAAAACATTTTTCCTGATTAACAAACAGATGCCATCCAAATTACTTCTTATAGGGGATGGGCCGGAGCGTCACCAGATTGAAGCAATGACACGCGATTGCGAGAGTGGGGACTGTATTAAATTTCTTGGCAAGCAGGAGCAGATGGAAGATATACTGCCTATTGCGGATCTTTTTCTATTACCAAGCGAATATGAAAGTTTTGGGCTTGCTGCCCTGGAAGCCATGGCTGCAGAAGTGCCTGTGATTTCTACCAATGCAGGTGGGTTACCCGAAATAAATATTAATGGCTATTGCGGCTTTATGAGTAATGTTGGGGACATTGAAGACATGGCGAAAAATGCAATTTATATTCTCAGTGATGAAAAGATTCATGCACAGTTCCGTGCCAATGCACTTGAGCAGGCCAGGAAATTCGATATACAGAATATCGTTCCGAAATACGTGGATCTTTATAAGAGCCTTCTCAAAAATGAGGTATCGGCGTTACTTCCTTCTTAACCAGGATTCAGGATCATAATTACTTTTTTCATTACTCATGAAAAAATCGATTGCTCCCACACCATCAAAATTAGCAGCCACCCTGCCAACCGACTGGCCTGTCTTAACATCCTGGCCACGTTGTACATTAACCCCGGATAAATTACTATAGGTAGAAAAATACCGGCCATGCTGGATGATTACCACCTGCATGTCTTCCACGGTTTGCACAGTAGAAATAGTGCCATCAAAAACAGCTTTAACCGGGCTGCCTATATCTGCAGCTATAGTTACAGATGTAATATTAATTGTGCTGCCGCTCGGCATAGTATTATTGCCATAATGCATCAAAACAGTTCCACGGTCTACCGGCCAGGGCAAGGCGCCTTTATTCCTTTCAAAACTGCTGTTCAACGCTATATTATCTGAATTCAACAGCACACTTTCACTCACCTTTTTTACTGGAGCCGGTTTTGGTGCAGAGGCAACAGGCTTTGTTACCGGGGCGGCTGCCAGGCTGGCCCTTTCTGCGGCAAGCTTTTGCTTTTCGATTTCCGCCGCCTTTGCTACGGCTTCTTTACGGGCTTCATCCTGGGCGCGGCGGATGGCATTGGCAATTGCATTATTAACTTTCTGCATCTGCTTTTGTTTGGCTGCAATCTGCTGGTTCAAAGTTTTGCCTTGTTTCTTTAACTGGGAAAGTATCCGGTCCTTTTCCTTCTGTTGCTCTTCCAGTATTTTCATCTCTTTGCCCTGCACCTGCAAAGCCGAATTCTTTTTTTGTTTGGTACCGCTTAGGTCTCCAATCCGCTTACGCCGAAGTTCCTGGGTTCTTAATATATTCTGCCCCTGCATTTCACGGTAATTACGATAACTTTTTAAATAAGCAATCCTTTTGATGGCATCATTAAAATTTGCAGCGGAAAAAATAAAGTTCATAAAGTCATAGCTGCTCCTGTTTTTGTAAGCATATACCATGCTCTTGGCGTACTCCTGTTTAAGTGTGTCCAGAAGCCTGTCAAATTTATTGATATCCTTCTGGATGCCGTAAATATTATTGTTGAGTACATTCAGATCTTTACTGATATTTTCGATCACCCTGTCCTGTAAGTTGACCTTGGTATTAATAAGTTTCCATTGCAAAAGATTTTCCTTTGTTTGCGCTTTATTACTGTTAAGTAATTTTTCGGTGTGATCAATTTCCTTTCTAAGCTCCTGCCGCTGGCGTTCCAGCTCTTCACGGGTCTGAGCTAAGGATACAAATGGATTAATCTGCAGTAATACCAGGAATGAAAAAAATATTCTAATCATGCATTTATCTTGGTTGGAACAAAAATACTATTCGCAATTAATAAAGGTTGTTTTAAAGTAACGATTATTTGCGTTTAAAATTCCGCGGCACCGGGAAGGCAACAGACAAATCTTTGTTAAACTCAGGTTGTTTATATTTTAACCGCATATCAATTTTGTTCTTTTCAGCAATCACAATTTGGCGGCTCGTGGAAAATAAGAAATTACTTACATTTTCATAATCGCCATAATTTATATCAGCAGTCCGGTTTCTTGTCAGGTCCACATCATCAAGTTTACTATGAAGTAAAACCCCGTTTACCGGAGAGAGATTCAGGAAATGTTTAAAATAATTGCCGATAGAAGAAATTAAAATGAAATTATCATACCGCTTGTACGATTGTATACTATCATTGAAAAATATAGGGTTTCCCACCAGGAGATTTTGAATGGTTGCAAAGTCAAATGGTATTTCGGTAATTTCCTGCAGGTAATCGAGAGACCGATACTGCACTTCTTTATCCTTTTTATTCATAAGAATCACACTGTCCCGGGTTATCAGCACACGGTAGACTTCAATATTAAGAAAGGTGGCAGATACTGACATCCATATAGCACTGTCTTTTATAATTCTTACCACTGCGGTAAGGTCAGGTAGTTTTTCTTTGCTTGTTTCTACTTCTGCTTTTATCTTGGCAGAGAAAGTCCGGAAATCTATAAAATTGCTTTTGAATATTTCCAGCGTTTTTTTCACTTCGCGTATTGAATCATCATTGTTACGGGAGAACATAGTACTGTCTTTGGGTGCAATAACCTTATTGATTTGCCTGGCCGGGTGACATCCCAGCACACACACATATATCAAAAGACCAGTAATAAATAGTTTAATCATAGTTTTTGTTTTATTGGATACCTGTATGGCCAAAACCACCGGTACCGCGTATACTCTCATTCAATTGATGTACCACGATTAATTCAACCCGTTCTGTTTTTGCAATCACCAGTTGTGCTATGCGGTCACCACTGTGTATGACCTGTTCATCCCCGCTGAGGTTAATGAGTAATATTTTAATTTCTCCACGGTAATCACTGTCGATAGTGCCCGGGGTATTGACACAGGTGATGCCTTGTTTCAGGGCCAGGCCGCTGCGTGGACGTACCTGGGCTTCATAGCCTGCCGGCAACTCGATGTACAAACCGGTTGGTACCAGGGCCCGCTGTAATGGCTGCAAGGCCAGGGGAGCCTCTAATTCGGCACGGAGATCCATACCTGCAGAGCCTTCTGTAGCATAGGCCGGTAAAGGATTACGGGAATTATTTACAATGGAAATTTTTATTTCATTCATATCTCGCTCTCACTCCTTATTTAATGGCTTCCAGTAATACTGTTGCATACGCTACCAATCCTTCTTCCCGCCCGGCAAAGCCCATCTTTTCGGTTGTAGTTGCTTTTATGGAAATATCAGTTGTTTGAATATGTAATATACCGGCAATGGCTACCTGCATTTTTTCAACGTAAGGCATAACGCGCGGTGATTCAAGACAAATGGTACTATCGATATTTACGACCTGGTAGCCCCGTGCGCTGATCAGGTGATAAGTTTTAGATAATAATATTTTGCTGTCGATATTTTTATATTCCTGGTTGTTATCAGGAAAATGAAACCCTATATCTCCCAGGCATAAAGCCCCCAGCAGCGCATCGCAGATAGCATGTATCAAAACATCCGCATCACTATGCCCCACCGAACCTTTATGATGTGGTATTTGTACTCCGCCGATCCAAAGATCCCTGCCTTCACCCAATTGGTGGAAATCAACTCCTGATCCTATCCTGTAACTCATATTTTGCAAATATCAGTAAAATTTCATTGCACGAAAAACAAAAAGCGCTCCGGTGAGGGAACGCTTTTTCTATATATTCAATTATTGAATTACTTCTTGTCAAGATCGAATGACAAACCAAAACGGACAGTATTCGATAATGGGTTACGGCTTGTACCTGAACCTGAAGGTAAGAGGTAAGAAAGGTTAATACCGATCATGTTATATTTCAAACCAGCACCTACAGTAAAATATTTACGGTTTCCTTTGTCTGGATGCTCATAGAAATAACCGGCACGAAATGCAAATTGATTCTTGTACCAGAACTCAGCACCCACCGCAGCAGTGATCTCACGCAACTCACCGCCATTGTCTTCTGAATCTCCAAAAGAACTGAACCAGCTGCTGACAACACCTTTATTACGGTATTCATTCAAACGTACACCATAAGTAGAATCAGTTTCAGTACTCTTCTTTGATGGAGGAGTCGGAACCAGTAATTTATTCAGGTCTAATGCAAATGTGATTTTATTATCAGCATCTATCACTTTGGTATAAGATGCACCCACACCTAAGTTTGCAGGAATGAAATCTTGTTGAGACTTATCGCTGGTGTAAGAAATTTTAGAACCCAGGTTGCTTAATGTAAGACCCCAGTTAAAACCAGAACCGGCAGCATTTGTACCCTGGTAGTAATAATGAAGATCTCCGGCAACTGAAGTACCGGTTTTGTAGTTAATACCATTTACTGAACTTCCGGCCAGGTCAGAATTGATGTACCTTAAAGCGATACCGATACCTGATTTGCTGCTTAGTTTACGGGAATACCCTGCATCAATAGCAAACTCACGCGGACGCTCCTGCTGTAATGAATTTCCCAAGGCATCAGTAAACTGAATAGAACCCAGACTGAAATAACGCAATGAGGCAGAGAGTGCCTGTGTTTCATCTAATTTGTAATAACCCGCTAATGAAGCCAGGTACACATCTTTAAGGTTAAGGTCATTTAACCATGGAGTATAGGTTGCACCAATATTAAAGTTGCTTGTAGCAAACGGTGTTTTAGCAATATTCCAGAATCCAGAATAGGCATCGGGCATAGTAGCGATACCTACATCTCCCATACCTGCACTACGTGCATCAGGTGAAATCCGTAAGAAAGGAACAGCAGTTGTTACGACAGTAATATTATTGCTACCCGATGTTTGTGCAACGGCACCAGTTGTTCCTGCCAGTAACATAACTAAGGCAGTTAGTTTCAAAGTTGCTTGTTTCATGCGTTTGATTGTCTTGGTTAGGTAGACTTACCTCTATAAGCGTTTATTTAATGGTATTAAAGTTGTAAAAATAGGAGATTTCCTCAAATCACCAACTAAAATATAATTTCTTGTTAAAAAAAAGATTTGAGATTTTTCCAAATGCTGTACCAGAAGTTACATCAATGGCTTATGAGAAATGAAAACGATGCATTTCACGTTAATATTGTAACCTCTTTAACAAATATAGGCCAATTTTATTCTAACTGGCAGTCATTGCATAATATTTTATCTTTTTCTGCTTATAACTTCCCCTGCAGATTAATTTTTTAATACTTAAACTTTTCTAAAATTAAAAGCAGTCAAACCGCATTTCATTTAAAGTATTTATATTCGCTCTTTGGGTATAATACCCATTTACAATAATAAAGAAATCCTTTCGTTAAATCATTTGCAAAACGAATGCACATGCAAAATCTCTTTTCGGGTAAAAACCTGATAATCCTGGCTGCGGCAGCCATTACTTTACAATCACTTGGTTCCTGCAAAAAAGGCGCTTCAGGTAAAAACAAATCTGATGTGACCGGCTGGAAGTATGATGATAAAAACATGGGTAATTTCCATGTAGCCAAACTCAAGTATCCAAAAGCCGGTCCCGGCCTGGTATTCGTGCAGGGCGGTTCATTTGTCATGGGAGCAAAAGATGAAGATGTAATGGGCGACTGGAATAATGTACCACGCCGTGTTACTGTACCTTCATTTTTTATTGATGAAACAGAAGTAGCCAACGTGCATTATCGTGAATACCTGTATTGGCTGTCGAACACATTCAGTAATGATACCGCTATTATGGCCAAGGTGCTTCCCGATACATTGGTATGGCGTGAAGAACTGGCATATAATGAACCTTACGTAGAATATTATTTCAGGTACCCTTCATATAATTATTACCCGGTTGTGGGAGTTAGCTGGCAACAGGCGCATGATTTCAGTATCTGGAGAACAGATCGTGTAAACGAGTTGAAGCTGATGAAAGATGGTTATTTAAAGAAGGATGCTGCCAAGCGGGAAATGAAAGGTGGTGGTGCAGAAGGATCTTTTAATACTGAAACTTACCTTATGAACCCTGAAATGATCCAGGGTCGTGGTAAACCAAAGAAAAGTACACTAAAGGATGTCAATGGCAAGCCACGCGGTACGGTCACTATGGAAGATGGTATCCTGAGTATGGGCTACCGTTTACCCACAGAAGCAGAATGGGAATATGCCGCTTATGGTCTTCTTGACCAGAACCCGGCTCCACGTACCAAAGAAGGTAAAAGTGGTGAAGAACTCCGTTCTAACCAGCAGATATATTCATGGAGCAAAAATCCAAATGGTTTAAGAGATAACCGTCGTGGTAGCTGGCAGGGTAAGTTCCTCGCCAACTTTAAACGCGGTAGCGGTGATAACATGGGTATAGCAGGTGGTTTAAATGACCGCGCAGCTATTCCTGGAAATGTAAAATCTTTCTACCCCAATTCTTTTGGCTTATATAATATGAGCGGAAACGTAAGTGAGTGGGTAGGTGATGTGTACCGCCAGTCTACTCCAATGGATGCACAGGATTTCAACTATTTCCGTGGTAACAAATTTCAGAAGTACTATAAGAATGGAAGTGGCGAATACGAAAGAGACAGCCTCGGCCGCCTGAAGAAAGAAGATATATCTGATGAGGAAGTAAAGAACAGGGTGAACTACCAGCATAATAATGTCATCAATTACCTTGATGGTGATTCTGCCAGCGGTGTATTTTATGGTTATGGTGTAACTTCTCTTATCAATGATAAATCACGTGTGGTAAAAGGTGGTAGCTGGAATGACCGTCCTTATTGGTTGTCTCCCGGAACCCGCCGGTTTATGGATGAAGACCAGTCTGCCAGTACTATCGGTTTCCGTTGCGCACAAACTTACCTCGGAGCGCCGGAAGGTCCGGGCTTTAAAGAAGGCAATATTTTTGGCAGCCGCAAACAGAATTCAAGAAAGAAAAAGTAAAAAATTAATTTATAAAAAACCCTTCCATTGTGAAGGGTTTTTTTATGCCCTGCCGCCAAAGCCATATTTTTACGTTATGCAAATCAATGAGCTGTACCAGATTTATTTAAAACACCCTTCTGTGGTAACAGATACCCGGAAAATTATACCGGGAGATCTCTTTTTTGCACTCAAAGGTTCCAGCTTTAACGGCAATGAATATGCGCAGGAGGCCCTGCTGAAAGGCGCTGCCTGGTGTATTGTGGATGAATTGAAAGGCGCCCCGCCAGAAAAAACCATCCGGGTTAAAAATGTGCTGGAAACGCTTCAGCAACTGGCGCTTCACCATCGACGGCAGTTTCACATTCCCTTCATTGCCATCACGGGCAGCAACGGGAAAACAACCACTAAAGAACTGGTGCATGCCGTGCTGTCTGCAAAGTATATAACCTCTACCACTGAGGGCAATCTCAATAATCATATCGGTATACCGCTGACTTTACTTAAGATAAAAGCAGGTACTGAAATGGCTGTCATTGAAATGGGCGCCAACCACCGGCAGGAAATCGCTGGCTACTGCCTGTATACGGAGCCTACCCATGGCCTTATTACCAATTGCGGTAAAGCACATATAGAAGGATTTGGCGGGGAGGAAGGGGTTAAGAAAGGGAAAGGTGAACTGTTTGACTACCTGCGCCAGTATAATGGAACTGCTTTCATATTCAACGGCCAACCGTGCCTGTTAGAGTTGGGTGCAGGTATCCGTAATTGTATAACCTACGGTTCTCTGGAGGCCGACCACCCAGGATCCTTCACAGCAATTGAGCCTTTCCTGGAAGTGGAAATGAATAACAAACTTAAAATTAAAACCCAACTTATTGGCCAATATAATTTCCCAAATGTAGCTGCTGCGGTTTGCATAGGACGCACGTTTGGCATCTCCGAGGCTGATATTAAGCAAAAACTTGAAGAGTATACCCCCACCAACAGCAGGTCACAATTCATCCAGGGTGCTACCAATTCCATCATACTGGATGCCTATAATGCCAACCCCAGCAGCATGGTGGCGGCTATTGAAAATTTTGCTGCCATGAAAGGTGATAAGAAAGTGCTGGTGTTAGGCGCTATGATGGAAATGGGAAAAGACAGTAGCGGCGAACATGCTGCAATTGTACAGTTACTGGCCGGATTTCCCTGGCACCAGGTTATATTGGTAGGTAAAGAATTTGAGAACCTCCCTCCTTCTATCCAGCATTTTGAAACGAGCGGGCAAGCTGCCGAATGGCTCCGGACTCAGTTTTTCCATAACTGCCAGATATTAATAAAGGGCTCGCGCAGTACTCAAATGGAAAAAGTGCTTGATAGCCTTCTTACCTAACAGTTAATAAAACAAATTAAAAAGCCCGCCAATGCATAGGTGCTTAGGCGGGCCGGGGCGGAGACTAAGGGATTCGAACCCTTGATACAGTTTCCCGTATACACACTTTCCAGGCGTGCTCCTTCAACCACTCGGACAAGTCTCCA
>JBKJUT010000043.1:0-3522 GCA_046590515.1 Ferruginibacter sp. | reverse complement strand
ATTCCAATGGGCTACTCATTGCCTCTACTTCTGCCACCACCCTTACCAGCACTAAAAATATTACGGGTGGAACTATCACCATTGACGGAATTTTTGATGCCGGAATATTCCAGTTAAGCGGAAATGCTACTACATTTTTAACCCTGGGAGCCACAGGTATTTTTAAAACTGCCAATGCCAATGGTTTCAGCAACGGGCTGACTACCTCCTTGCCCAATACCATTCCCGCCGGGAATATTTCCATTACCGCCGGTACGGTAGAATATAATGCAGTCTTCCCCCAGTTGATTACCGGGCTAACTTATAATATTCTGACGGTAAGTAATACCTCGGTTAAAAGCACCGGCGGAAACCTGGGTGTAGCCGACAGGCTGAATATAAACACCGGCAGCACCCTTAAAGCTGACCATACGATCACCCTGTTATCAACGGCCGCTAAAACCGCTGCTATTTCGCAGGTATTCGGAAGCGTTAGTTATGGAGTGTCTGGTAAATTCACGGTTGAAAGGTTTGTACCCAACCACCCCAAAGCCTGGCAGTTGCTGGCGGCTCCAATTCAGCCCGGCCAAACAGTTAATGCGGCCTGGCAGGAAGGGAATGTACCTGCAGGAAATACTACCCCCGGTTATGGCGCCATCATCACCGGTAGTGGTGCAGGGAACGGTTTCGATTTTATCACGAGTACTCCATCAATGAAAACCTGGGATCCAGCCTCAAATGCATGGTTGGGCATTGCGGGTACATCCATCCCTATTTCTAACCCTAAGGGGTATATGTTGTTTGTTCGCGGAGACCGCGGGGTACAAACTTATAATGCCCTGCCAACGGCAACCATTTTACGCACTACGGGAAAGGTATATGTGGGTGATGCGGGCACCGGGGGAGATGCACCCCCTGTTATTTCCATACCCGCCGGTAAATTTGAATCCGTAGCCAATCCTTATCCCTCTGCCATTGACCTCACCCAGCTTAACCGCTTCGGGGATGTAGCTGATATTTTTTATGTGTGGGATCCATTATTAACCTCCGGTCCATCCTCAGCGTATGGCTTAGGCGGTTACCGCACCCTAACAAGAAATGGTGTCACTTATGATGTAACCCCGCCGGGTGGTAATTACGGAGCTACTACAAAATTTATACAATCAGGACAGGCCTTTTTTGCCAGCAGCAGTCCGGGTAGCGGTACCATTACCTTTGAAGAAAATGATAAGGTATCCGGCAGTCAACTGGTAACACGTGGACCCCTGCCACAGATAGCAGATGCAAGGTTAAATACCAATTTAAGGGTAAGCACAGTGGACGGCGATATTATGGTAGATGGAGTGCTGTCACAATTTTCCCCCCGTTTCAGCAATGAATTAAACAACCAGGATGCAGTGAAGTTTGATATGTTAGGCGAAGGCCTGGGTATTAAAGTGAAATTAAAGCAACTGGCCGTAGAACGCCGGGCATTACCCAGGGAAAATGATACGGTTCAATATGCAATGAGCCGGTTACAGTTTCAAACCTATTCTTTCCGGTTTGAACCCCGTAATATGCCTGCTTTTTTGAATGCCTGGTTAATTGACAGGTTTACAGGTGCAGAAACGAATATCAGTTTATCAGCAAACAGCGCAGTTTCTTTCCAGGTGAATGCCGACCCGGGCTCACAAGCTGGGAACAGGTTCTACCTGGTATTCCGTAAAAATATCCCTGCCTCAATAAATTCATCCAATGTAGTGAGCCTGTATCCAAACCCGGCGCATACCCAGTTTACAATACGCTTACCGGCACATCTAAGCGGTAAGTACCAGGTACGACTGGTGAATCCTGAAGGAAAAACTGTACTCGTGCAGGAAAGCAACAATCAAAAAATTGTGCTGCAGGTAGCAGGACTGGCACCCGGTGTGTACCAGGTTCAATTTAACGGGCAAAAGGGTGCTTTTCAAGACCAGGTTATCATAGAATAACGTTTATAATCTAGGGGTGATTTGGGTTAACACTTTCGAGTTATAACTTACAGGAGATTCAATGCCTGCAAAAGGTATTATTTTACTATTACAGGCTTAATAATCAAAAGGTTATTCACATGTAACCCACATTACCGTATAGCTCACCTAATTGGGGTAGGAATTGCATTTCCACGTGAATAAAATGGCCTATTTTCATACCTGCTTTATGACTTCATAAGCAACTATCCAAATCCCGGCCTAACCAAACTGATCCCAACTGTATCATTAAACTACCTGACCCTTTAATTTAGGTTACACTATTGTGTGCCTTGTTTTGGTATGATAAGGCAGCGCCATATCGCCCAAAGAACAGAATATTCAAATATTATGAGAAAACTTTACGCGCTTTTATTTGTGATTTTCCTGACATGCACAGGCAGGTTATTTGCCCAAGTAACGGTTACGGCTACTGCAGGAACTCTTACAGGAACTTACACCACGGTAAAAGAGGCCTTCGACCAGATCAATATTGGCCGTCATAATGGTAATATCGTAATCAGCATTAATGCCAATACGAATGAAGGAAGCACCCCGGCAGTACTTAACAGCAGCGATGCAGATCCTGCCGCATACATTTCCGTTACGCTAAGGCCCACTGTGGATGGCCTGGTCATTACAGGAAATCCTGCATCAGGTTTCGGTGTGCTTGAACTGAACGGGGCTGATAATGTGACCATTGAGGGAGATAACCCCAATACCGGTGGCATCAACCGGAATCTTACCATCAATAATACTTCTGTGAATTCGAATGTCGGTAATTCCTGTATCCGGGTCGCCACCTCGGCTGCCGTCTTGTCGGCGGATAATATCACCGTAAAAAACTGTATCCTCAATGGCAATGTCGCTTCCGGTAATAACTCTGGAATTTCTTCTACAGCGTCTTCGTCCAATATTAGTTATGGTATTTATTGTGGAGGTAATGCGGGAGCTACAAGCACGACCGCACCAACTGCCATTGATGCCACCCAACAACAAGCACTTTCCGGCACTACCATTAATGCATTGAATATTTCCAACAATGCTATCAACCAATGCGGCAGGGCTATAGCTTTTAATGGGGCAGCCACCAGTGTGTCCACGGGAGTTACGATTCAATCCAATGCTATCGGTACCGTGCAGGCGCTTACTTCTTTTCCATATAATAGTCCGGCTACTGCGGTCTATGCCCGTGGGGTAGTGGTAGCGGGAGTGAACGCCGTGAGCGTGACGAACAATACCATCAGTAATATTCTTTCCTATCTTAATACTGAACTGGATGCCATCGAATTGGTCAATCCCATTGGTTCAGGCATCGTGAATGTCAGTGGCAATACTATTTCGGGTGTCGCAAATAATAGCACTAATAATACTGCCATAGGTATATCTATTAAAGCCCTTGGGGGAACCTACACGATCTCCGGGAACAACCTTTCCGTTATAGAGAACAACGGAGCATTTGTAGCCGTATCAGGGATCCAGATCAATGCCACGGCAGGGGCAGGAGTGATTTCGGAAAATAAGATCACCGGATTATTTGCACACAACAGTACCC
>JBKJUT010000295.1:0-8669 GCA_046590515.1 Ferruginibacter sp. | reverse complement strand
GCAAACCTGGGAAAAAATAATCAATGGAGAATCCGGTCTGGTTAACGCACCTACCGGTTATGGTAAAACGTTTTCAGTCTTTTTAGGCGCCCTTATACAGTTTATTAATGCATACCCGCAGGATTATAAAACCCGGCCCGCCTCCGGGTTACAATTATTATGGATAACTCCTTTAAGAGCCCTGGCCAAGGATATAGGCCGTGCCATGGAATCCGTTATATCTGACCTTGGAATGCAATGGAAAGTTGGAATCCGCAATGGTGATACACCGGTTTCGGAACGGCAGAAACAAAAGAGAAAAATGCCGGAAGTGTTTATCATTACCCCTGAAAGCCTGCACCTGATGCTGGCTCAAAAAGATTATCCTGTCTTATTCAGTCATTTAAAAACTATAGCGGTAGATGAATGGCACGAATTGCTGGGCAGTAAACGCGGGGTACAGGTGGAACTGGCAATATCCCGGATCGTTCATCTTCAAAAAAACCTTTTTCAAACCCGGTGTTCAGTCTGGGGAATATCTGCAACCATAGGCAATCTCGAAGAAGCCAGAGATGTACTTCTTTCATCTATACGTTTCCAGCAACCTGGCTGGCAAAACGACAACATCATTTCTGCACCATTTAAAAAGAAGATCGAGATTGAATCTATCTTCCCCGATGAGATTGAAAAATATCCCTGGGCCGGCCACCTCGGACTTCAACTGGCTGACAAAGTGCTGCCGGTAATAGAAAATAACCAGACTATCCTGATATTTATAAATACCCGCGGCATGAGTGAACAATGGTACCAGAAATTGCTGGTAATTGCTCCTGAACTTGCGGGGGCACTTGCTTTGCACCATGGCAGCATTGAACAGGAACTCCGGGTGTGGGTAGAAGAAGCCCTGCATCAGGGAATACTCAAAGCTGTAGTGTGTACAGCGAGCCTGGACCTTGGAGTCGATTTCCGGCCAGTTGAAACAGTGATTCAGGTAGGTTCTCCAAAAGGTGTGGCGCGTTTCCTGCAACGGGCCGGCCGCAGCGGTCACCAGCCTGGTGCAGTCAGTAAAATATACTTCCTGCCTACCCATTCCCTGGAACTGGTGGAAGCTGCAGCACTTAAAGAAGCAGTGAATAACTCTTTTATTGAAAGCAGGCAACCCTTAACGTTATGTTATGATGTCTTACTCCAGTTCATGTCTACCCTGGCAGTCTCTGATGGTTTTTATCCCCGGCCTCTGTACGAGGAAATCATCTCTACCTTCTGCTTCAGGGATCTGTCGGTAGAAGACTGGCAAAGCCTGCTCTTATTCATTACTGAAGGAGGCGAGGCACTGCAGCAATATGATGACTTTAAAAAAGTAGAGGTTATTGATGGCTTATATAAAATAAATAACCGGCGTATTGCTATGCGCCATCGTATGCATATAGGCACCATCGTGAGTGATGCAATGGTAAAAGTGAAATTTATGAGTGGGGGTTATGTAGGTGTAATAGAAGAATCCTTCATTTCCAAATTAAACCCTGGTGACGTTTTTACCCTGGCAGGCCGCCACCTTGAATTTGTCATGATGAAAGAGATGACTGCCCAGGTAAGAAAAAGCAATGCAAAAAAATCAATCGTTCCCAGTTGGCAGGGAGGCAGAATGCCGTTAAGTGCGCACCTGGGATTTATGCTGCGCAAGAAACTGGATGAGGCAGCTACCCAGGATACAGGTAAAAAAACTGATCCTGAACTTGTGGTATTAAAACCCCTGTTCGACCTGCAGGCAGAATTATCCAAAGTTCCGCGGGCTAATGAATTGTTGATAGAACATATAGAAACAAAGGATGGATTTCATTTATTCGTCTATCCTTTCGAAGGCAGGCTGGTGCACGAAGCTATGGCAGCTTTACTGGCTTATCGCCTGAGCCGGGTCACTCCCATTACTTTTTCTTTTGCTATGAACGATTACGGTTTTGAATTGTTAAGCGACCAGCCTATCCCGCTTGATGACAGTAACGTGTACGAGCTGTTTTCGGAAGAAGGGCTTTTACTGGACATACAAAGGAGTGTGAATTCTACTGAGATGGCCAGGCGTAAATTCCGCGACATCGCGGTAATCGGGGGTTTGGTATTCCAGGGACGCCCGGGGGAACAGGTAAAAGCCAGGCACCTCCAGGCTTCCGCCTCCCTCCTGTTCAATGTATTTGCGGAATATGACCCTGATAATCTTCTCCTGCGCCAGGCATATAATGATGTAATGCATTACCAGATGGACGAAGCAAGGCTACGTGATATGCTACGCCGGATCCAGCAAAGCAATATCGTGATCACTTACCCGCAAAGACTCACACCTTTTTGTTTTCCCATTAAAGTGGATTCCATGCGCGACCAACTCACTTCAGAAAAACTGGGTGACAGGATCAGGCGGATGCAGCAACAGCTTGAATAATTAATATACCAGGTACTTTCGCTGCGTGGTATACAGGATAATAAACACCACGCTTATTACCGGCATAAAAAAAGAAGTGATACCGCTGTATTGGGCAGTGCCCACAATTAACAAACCGCCCAGCAAGGGTAATATCTGCCCGGCAACATATATCCAATACCCGTCTTTTTTCAGTTTACGCATTTGTAAGGCACCCCAGAAACAAAGAATTATTCCTACTCCTCCTATCAACATTAAAGGAATTAAATTGTTTTCTGTCAATTCAATGACCTGCCGTGCTTTCTGCATTTCGATGATCTTTTCAGGGGAAAGGTCCTCCACTTTGGAACTGTCAATCATTTTCTTTGAAAACTTTAACAGGCTGGGAGTTGCCAGCAGCATCAGGGTAAAAAAGCTGCAACCGGTAATAGTTAAAATGGTCAACACATTTAAACTCGAAGGCAGGGCAGGCCTGGTCCAGGGATCTGCTTCCTGGCCGGTCGAAGGGTCAATATTATTCATATCAGAATTTTAAACAAAATACAAATTAAATGCAATTACCCTCATCATTATTATTTTAAACTTTACAGGCGGTAACTTCGCGGCCAATGAATGAATTTGCACCTTTCAAATTAAGGCAACAGAATTTCCTGCTCAATTTTGGCCGCAGTATGTTTTGGGAAGAGGAAAAGATACTGGTACTTTCTGACCTGCATCTTGGGAAGGCCGGCCATTTCCGCAAAAGCGGGATTGCTGTACCTCAAACAGTTTTTAAAGAAGATATGATGAGGTTGCTTTCGCAGGTACAGTATTTTAACCCTGCCTCCCTGCTTGTTGTGGGCGATCTTTTTCACAGCGTGGCCAATAAAGAACATGATTTTTTTAACCGCTGGCGAAGTGATTTCAAAACTCCCATTCACCTGGTAAAAGGTAATCATGATATCTTAAAAAAAGACTGGTACTCCCAGGCAGGAATTACGCTGCACCAAAAACAATTATCCATTGGTGAATTTACTTTCACTCATGATATTTCCCATTGTGCTGAAACAGAAAATTACTGCTTCAGCGGGCATATACACCCCGGAATCCGATTAAGCGGCATAGCCAAACAATCCATCCAGGTTCCTTGTTTTTACTTTGGCGAAAAGCACGCTGTACTACCGGCCTTCGGAAAATTCACAGGTACCTGTCCTATCGTTCCTAAAAAGGGAGACAGTGTATTTGCCCTGGCTGATCAATCCGTCATCAGGATTTATTAATTATTTATTTTTCATTTCCTTTCTTCTCTCCAGTTCTTTTTTTATAAGTCCGAGTTCCCGCCCTGTCTGACCGGCAACAGAACTGTTTTCCTGGGCCCGCCGCATCAGGTATGGCACCACATCCTTTAAAGGACCGAAGGGCAGGTATTTACTTACATTAAATTTTTCTTTTGCCAGGTTAAAAGTGATATTGTCGCTCATTCCGTACAACTGGGAAAAATGAATATGCGGGTGATTATGTGCGAAGTCTTTACTATCGAGTAAACGGGTAGCCAACAGGTTGCTTTCTTCATTATGAGAGGCTACAATAGTAGCAACCTGCTCCAGGTTATCGATGCAGAAGGAAACCGCCTGGTCATAGTCACGATCTGTGGCAGATTTGTCGGGTTGTATCGGGGAGGGATAGCCGAATTCACGCGCACGGTTTCTTTCCTTTTCCATGTAAGCACCACGTACCAGTTTCGCGCCGAGGATGAACCTGCGTTCTAACGAGGCTGTAAGTGATTCCTGCAGGAACCGGAACCTGTCGTGCCGGTACAGTTGAATGGTATTATACACCACCGCGCGATCTTTGTTAAAAGTGTCCATCATAAGTATGCTTAGTGCATCTACCGGGTCCTGGATCCAGGATTCTTCCGCATCAACCAACACCCCTATTTTCCTGCGGCTTCCATCTTCACAGATTTTCAGCAGTCTTTTAACTGCCCGGTGCCATTCATCTTTTTCTTCGCCGGACAAACCTTCTAT
The DNA here is from genome assembly GCA_046590515.1 of Ferruginibacter sp. Lineage (GTDB taxonomy): Bacteria > Bacteroidota > Bacteroidia > Chitinophagales > Chitinophagaceae > Ferruginibacter. The sequence continues at coordinate 4,271 of JBKJUT010000295.1, read as the reverse complement.
CACACTGTAATAACGCTTCATTAATGTTCCCTCACGTTCATGCATAGCAGCATCTATTTTCTCCAACAGTCCGAACCGGACTATACCGGTTATTTTGATGCTCATGAAAGGAATATTTTCCTGGGTGGCCGCATAATCGATCACTTTTATAAACTCGTTTGTGGCCTGGTCGTAACCGGGCTCTCCATCATTGCCTCCTTCTACCCCATAATCGAGGATAACCTGTACATTATACTCTCCTAATTTATCCGCCACAGCAGCCGTCTGCTCCAGGGTTTCTCCTCCCACAAACTGCTGAAAAATAGTTTTGCGTAATAAAAGCCCGGTAAAGGGAATCCGCATTTTTATGGCCAGCGGCATCACTTTTAAACCAAGGCTTACCAGCAGTGGATTTCCCATTGAATTAAACAGAAAGTGTGCAGACTTTAACTGCTTGCTGGTTTTATAGGCAAAGGCATATTCAGTATTGTCGAAAGATATCATATGAAACTATTAGAAAACCGAAATTGAGCAATCAACGATTAATTACCAAATGAATTATACCGGTGCTGCTCTTTCTGATACACCTGCGTAATCCACATACATAGTATCTTTGCCGGAAATCAATTACATGGTACCGAAAAAAGCAATGGAAAGTTTCACCATTATGAATGAACTGGTGTTGCCCAATGATACAAATGTGTTTGGGAACTTAATGGGAGGCCGCCTGATGTATTGGATGGATATTGCTGCGGGTATGGCTGCCGGTAAGCATTGTAACGCACCCAGCATGACTGCCTCGGTAGATAATCTTTCCTTCAAAAATCCTATAAAACTCGGAGATATCGTGCACATAGAAGCCAAAGTTAGCCGGGCCTTTAATACGAGTATGGAAATTCATTTAAAAGTCTGGGGTGAAGACCTGCAGCAGCAGTTTAGGTATGAAAGTAATGAAGCTTATTTCACTTTCGTGGCGCTGGATCAAAACCGCCGGCCCAAAACGGTACCTCCCATGATAGCTGAATCTCCGGAAGAAATAAAAGTGCATGACGGGGCGTTGCGTCGCCGGCAGATAAGACTCATCCTGGCTGGTAAAATGAAACCCGATGATGCGGAAGAACTGAAAGCCCTCTTTACCCAGGTAAAAGTATAACTCAGACGGTGGCCTGGCTTGCTTCTTTTACGCGATGGTGACTTCCTTTCAACATAAACTTTTTACTTTGTTCAATGGCATCCATAACCTGTTCAAGGATCTGTTCGCTTGAATCTTCATAGTTGATATCCATAGGAGGCTTGAAAGTAACAGTAAGCCGGGTGCCGCGTTTTTTAAGTTTCAAACCTTTTTTATCAAATGCCCTCCAGTAACCGTTTATTATTACCGGAACTACAATAGGCTTATTTTGTTTTATAATGAAGGCCGTACCCCTGCGGCCTGGGGCAAAGGGCTTGGTGGTACCCTGGGGGAATGTAATGATCCAGTTTCCGGCCAGTGCCCTGGTTATTTTACGCGTATCACCGGGGTCCAGGCCCCGCCGTACTTCCCCACCTTCCGTTTTCCAGGTGCGCTTAACCGTTATGGCGCCTGCCAGACTGAAAAATTTTGTGAGCCAGTTACTTTTCATTGTTTCCTCCGCGGCTACGTACTTTATCCGCGTGAAAGGCCATAACAGGTAATAAGGCAGGCCCAGTTTGCGCTTCTGCCCCCAGCGCACCGCGCAAAAAATATGCATAAAGGTGATCACATCGGCAAAATAGGTTTGGTGATTACTGACAAACAAAACATTTTGTTTAGGCAATTTCGCCAGTCCTTCCATACCGGATATATGCAACTTATTAATGATATTCAGTCCGGGATAGGTAAATACCCCAACTACCGCATAGACCAAACCTTTTACAAATGCAGATTCTTTTATTTTATGTAGAATTTGTGTCATCCGTGGGGAATAATAAAGGTGCAATATATTGATAAAAGAGAAGTGACAACAGGTTGATTAGAAAATTGCTACCTGTCACAATTTATTAAAAAATCAACCTCTTTCTTTCTGTAATTATTTATACAAATAAAAGTTAAACATTGAAGATTTTGAACTAATTTCAACCCCTGAACTTACACAGTTCTATCATTTCATAAAATAAACAAAACATTATGCAATCAAACATTACCCAACTAAAAATCACGGGGTTTTGGCGAGCCTTGATGGTTTTTACCCTGTTTTGCTTTTTTGGCAACACAAATGCGCAAACTACCATTACCACAGAAACCGGCACCAACTACACGCTGAATAGTGGTGTAAGCGGAGGAGCAGCTGCTATTACGTTTGCTGTTAGAAATAACAGCCTGACAACGGCGATTGCTTTAACCCGTATCGACATGGGTTGGAACTCAACTTTTTCTGCCGGTGGTTCTACACCTACTCTTTGGTATTCTGCTACTTCTCTGAGCGGACTTCCAACTATTGCTACTCCGGTTTGGAGCCAGGTACAGGTAGGTACACCGTTAACCATTACGGCTAACGGAATTATCCAGACTATTTCTTTGGCTGGAAATCCATTTATCATTCCGGCAAATACAACTTATCGTTTTGCAATCCAGTCAACTAACGGTATTGCATATACAAATGCTGCCGCTTTACCAACCCCAAGTATATTTTCAGGTGGTGGTGTAGATTTACTGGTAGGTGATGCTTCAATAGCTGCGCAACCGGTAGGGTATGGTGGTGGATTCCCCGCCCCTACTTTCGTACCGCGCTTTTTCACCGGCCGAATCGTATTTCAAACGGCAAGTGTTTGTACCGGTGCACCAGCACCAGGCAATACCATAGCCAGCCCTGCTTCTGTATGTCCGGGTGTACCTTACACACTTTCTCTGCAGAATAATCCGCCATTAAGTGGATTCACTTATCAATGGCAATCAGGCCCATCCGCAGCTGGTCCGTTTACAAACATTCCAGGCGCAATGGGAAGTACTTATACTTCTTCTACTTTAGCTGCTACTACTTTTTTCCGTGCAATTGTAACCTGCTCAGGTGTATCTACAAATTCGACTCCTGTTCAGGTATCTGTAGCTCCTACCAATCAGTGTTATTGTGCAAGTGCAGCTACTGATCCTGCAGATGAGGATATATTCAATGTCACATTAGGTACTTTAAACAATTCTTCTACCTGTACAAGTGTGGGTCCTGGCCCGCTTTCAGCAGTAAACAAATATTCTAACTATACTTCAGGTACCGGTGCTCCTGCTGCTCCTTCATTGGTGCAGGGTGCCACAATGCCATTATCAGTAGGTGTTGGAACCTGCGGTGGAAACTGGACTAACAGCGTGGCTGCCTGGATCGATTTCAACCAGAATGGAATTTTTGAAGCCACAGAACGTGTATATATGTCTGCCGCCGGCACAGTAGGTGCCCATACAGAAACCGGGAACATTGTGATCCCGGCTACTGCCACCTTAGGCACCACCCGTATGCGTGTGATCGTGGTTGAAACCGGAGCCCCTGCTACAATCACACCTTGTGGTCCTTATACCTGGGGTGAAACGGAAGATTACAATGTAACTATTGTACCATGTGTTCAGGGTGTGTTTACTGCTCAGCCTGCTAATGCAAGTACAAGCTGTAACGGTAACACCTCATTTACAGTGGGTGCTACTGGTTCAGGTATTACTTATCAATGGCAATACCGCACCAGTCCTACAGGTCCTTGGTTAACTGTACCTAATGCCGCTCCTTATTCAGGTGCCACTACAGCTACCTTAACCCTGACCGGTGCATCTGATGCGCAAAATGGTTATCAATACCGCGCTTTAATCAGTGGACCTTGTACAGCTACCGATTATTCCAACGTAGCAAGTTTAACTATTAACAAGTTGACTGCTACTGTCAATACTCCTGTCCCTGTGTTGGTATGTAATACTGATGCTCCGAAGCAGATCTCTGTTACCAATGCCTCAGGTGCCACCACTACAGCAACTATTGCTTCTGCTGCCAACCTGAACATTGCTATACCTGAAGGAAACGTAGCCGGTATCAATCATACCATCAACGTATCTACTATTCCTGCCGGTGTAGGTGTAACAGGCCTGAGTGTAAAGGTGAATCTCACTCACTTCTGGGTAGGCGATCTTATCCTTGTGTTGAAAGCTCCAAATGGCAGGATCATTAACCTGTCACATGCTTTGTCAAGAGATGGCGGACAAGTTGGTTCTACCGGCTTCACCAATACTGTCTTCAGTTCAACCGGTGTGAATGCAATAGTTACAGGTACTAATCCTTACACAGCTACTTTTAAAGCTG
>JBKJUT010000226.1:0-3234 GCA_046590515.1 Ferruginibacter sp. | reverse complement strand
AAAGATGACTATAGCAAAGTGGCTATGCGCGCCCTGGAAGATAAAAAGGAAAATGCTATTGAAACCTGGTTCCATGACCACCTCGCCAAATATTATATCCGTATTGCCGATGAATATAAAAGCTGCGATTTGTTACAGAAGTGGATGCAGGTGAATCCTTCTCTCGGTAAAAACTAATCAACTGTAACTGATTTGGCGCCCTGCATGCAGGGCGCTTTTTTTATGCCGGTACCTAAAATCATCTGTGTATTAAACCGTAAATTTGTTCAAAGTCTAAATACAAAATATTGATAGATAAAAAAAGCAGTATACAGAAAGAGGAAAATGCTATCCTGGTAGGGATGATCAAAAAAGATGAGACCGAGGAGCAGGTAACTGAATACCTGGACGAGTTGCAGTTCCTGGCAGAAACTGCCGGGGCGATTACGGTGAAGCGTTATACCCAACGTATGGCCAAGCCCGACAGTAAGACTTTCCTTGGCAAGGGAAAACTCGAAGAGATAAAAAAATACATTGAAACAAAGGGCAATATTAATATCGTCATATTTGATGATGAGCTTACCGGTGCACAGATCATCAACATTGAAAAAGCTATAGGGGCCAAAACGATTGACCGAAGTGACCTTATCCTCGACATCTTTGCCAGTCGTGCCAAAACAGCCCAGGCAAAAACCCAGGTGGAACTGGCCCAGTACCAGTATATTCTTCCCCGCCTGAAAGGAATGTGGCAGCACCTGGAAAGACAAGGCGGTGGTGTAGGCACACGTGGCCCGGGTGAAACAGAGATCGAAACAGACAGGAGGATTGTAAAAGATAAAATATCGTTGCTGCGTAAACGCCTGCAGGAAATAGACAGGCAGTCGATGACCCAGCGGCAGGAGCGTGGTGAATTCATCCGGGTAGCCCTGGTGGGATATACCAATGTAGGTAAGTCGACCCTCATGAACGTACTCAGTAAGAGTGAAGTCTTTGCCGAGAATAAATTATTTGCCACCCTGGATACTACCACCCGCAAAGTGGTGTTTGAGCAAAGCCCTTTTTTACTCAGTGATACGGTAGGGTTTATCCGCAAACTCCCTCACCACCTCGTAGAAAGTTTTAAAAGTACGTTGGATGAGGTGCGCGAAGCCGACATATTGCTACACGTAGTAGACATTTCCCATCCACAATACGAAGAACAGCTGACCGTGGTTAACAAAACCCTGGCGGAACTAGGTGCGGCGGAAAAGCCTACAATTACCATCTTTAATAAGATGGACAGGTTTGAAGAAATAGTATTCGACCAGTGGCTGGATGAAGAGGTTAAGAAAGATATTCTGCGGGAACTGAAAGAGCGCTGGCAGGAAGAAACCAAGGGAAATTGTGTCTTTGTTTCTGCCACTGAACGCACCAACCTGGATGTGTTGCGTCAGACTATTCTGAACAAGGTGCGCGACATGTACCGCATCCGCTACCCCTACCGTGCCGAATACTTTTTTTAATTGAACAGCCGCAGCTATACCTGGATCAAAGTGGCCGACAGCCTGGCCGAGCTCACCTTTTCCCCTGGCGGAATGGCCACTGTGCGGGCTGGTGAGAAGGAGGTTTGTCTTTCTAATTACAAGGGCCGTTTGTCTGCTTGCGCGGCTACCTGTCCGCATGCCGGGGCACCATTGGCGGAGGGATACATAGATGCTTTAGGTAATATGGTATGTGCCCTGCATCATTACAGGTTCAGCCTGGCCAACGGCCTCAACGTATCAGGCGAAGGCTACCACCTGAAAACGTGGCCGGTAGAAGCCCGTGAAGACGGTATTTATATAGGTATGACACCTTGAAAAGCTGTGTAAAAATTTTTGAATAATTTTTTTATAAACCCTAATTCCGTTATTTTTGCGTCCCCGCAAGGGTAAATTCCTCCTTAGCTCAGTTGGTTAGAGCATCTGACTGTTAATCAGAGGGTCGCTGGTTCAAGTCCAGCAGGGGGAGCAGAATAGCAAAGGGTTTCAAGCTTAAATGGTTTGAGACCCTTTTTTATTTGCAGCACAATTTCAAAGTACATTTTATTTAGAAGGAAGCATCAATAAGGATTAGTGATATATTGTTGCTGTTCATAACAAACTATTCCAATAGATTAATTCTGGTAAGCATAATAGGAATAATAGTCCAGAAGATACGCTTTCGCAGCTAATAAATCCAACTCAGACATATGGTGCTGCTCAGGAGAAAGAATCAGATCATCTAGTTTAATTAAAGCCTGGTAAAAATATCGGAAGATTAACTGGGGGGTTATCGGGGTATCCATAGAAATATTTAGAATTTCACGATAATACAAGTCATATCCAATATGTAGTGCTCTTCCATTACTATACACTGGTATTTCCGGATCATGGTGGTTTACCAGCTCATACACACTGTGGCCATATGTTTTAACCAGCAACCAGATTATTAAACCTATAAAACCATACACAGCTTGGTGAGTTTAGAGTTTTTTGAAGAATTATTCATTCATCAGACAGTTCTCCATAAATAATTATCCATTCCGGCTGATTCCCCGCTCAAAGGATGTTTTCACCCACATGCCTTTTACAGCTAATCTCTGCTAATCATCTTTCAATTGCAGAACAACTTCATATACATCACTGGAGTTTCGTTGAATAGCATCGGTGTAAAAGCCTCCCGGCTCCGGTATATCTTCCAATAAAGTGAAATAGCTGCAACCGCGGCCCAGTCCCTCAAAAACCAGGGTGAAGCGGACTGTGTCTGAAGCATCAAAGCTGATCGTCCATTGCGGCATCACAGATATGTTAAATGCCTTGATGAGTCTTCTCCTGCTGCCACTGTCCTCTATTAAAAAAGTTTGTGGCCATATCCGGTACAGCGATTCATCATCAACAGCCAGCCTGCAATGTACTATCGTACATTTTTCAGGCTGCACCTGTAACAACTCTTTTATGGCGGCATCTATTTCTACCTGGGGCCGCGCAATTTCGATACTCATGACCTGGTTAAGTATTTAACGGAAGTTAATAAATGTTTATGCCTTTTATCTCTGTAACTGCATTGAGTAACCGAAGCATTTTATTAAAACCGGGTGGCTGTACATTGGAGCCTGCTGAATCTATCTGGAACTCCGGGGTGCTAACAACAAGCTGCCAGTGCGTTCCATCCAGTATCCCTTCATTAATATACTCAGACTTCCATTTACGGGTTGCCAGAAAGGACATTAATGTCTTCCATTCTATAAGGTCACCC
>JBKJUT010000198.1:0-2562 GCA_046590515.1 Ferruginibacter sp. | reverse complement strand
AAGCGCAGATCATTGAAAACCTGACCATATTTATTAAAGCTTCCAAACTCAGGGGAGAGCCCCTGGATCATATCCTTTTTCATGGCCCGCCTGGTTTGGGTAAGACCACCCTTTCCAGGATCGTGGCAAATGAAATGGGAGTTAGCATCAAAGAAACTTCCGGGCCTGTAATCGAAAAAGCCGGTGACCTGGCCGGGCTGTTAACCAACCTGGAACCTAATGATGTGTTGTTCATTGATGAGATCCACCGGTTAAGTACAGTTGTAGAAGAATACCTTTATGCAGCTATGGAAGATTTCCGCATTGATATTATGATCGATAGCGGACCCAATGCCCGCAGTGTACAATTAAGCCTGAATCCATTTACATTAATCGGTGCCACTACCAGGAGTGGCTTACTCACTGCACCACTATTATCGCGCTTCGGGATTAAGTCGAGGCTGGAATATTACGATGCCAAAACCCTGCAGCATATCATCCTGCGCAGCAGTAAAATATTGAATACAAAAATTACCAGCGACGCTGCAGAAGAAATATCCAGGCGTAGCCGGGGCACCCCGCGGATCGCCAATGGTTTATTGCGACGTGTAAGAGATTTTGCCCAGGTAATTGGGAATGGCGTTATTGACATGGCTATTACGGAACATGCATTGAAAGCACTTAATGTGGATCAACACGGGCTTGATGAAATGGACAACCGTATACTCAGTACAATCATTGAAAAATTTAAAGGCGGCCCGGTAGGGATAACTACCATTGCCACCGCTGTGGGTGAAGAAACCGGAACCCTTGAAGAGGTGTATGAACCTTTCCTTATACAGGAAGGTTTTATTATGCGCACTGCAAGAGGCAGGGAAGCAACAGAAAAAGCTTACCGTCACCTGGGAAAAACCCCATACCCCGGTGGAAAACAAAATGATCTTTTCGGTTCTCGTTTATGAGCATAAAAAAAGGGCTGCATATGCAACCCTTTTTTTAAAAAAATATATTCTATTCGGATTCAACAAGCCGGAACCCGTTTCCATGAATATTCACAATTTCCAGCTTTGGATCTTCTTTCAGGTACTTGCGTAGTTTTGCAATGTATACATCCATACTCCTGCCGTTAAAATAAGTATTGTTGTCCCATATTTTTTTCAGTGTCGTTTCGTGCGGTAAAAAATCATTCTTGTACTCACTCAGCATTTTCAATAATTCATTCTCTTTAGGCGATAGCGTTTGTACTTTACCGTTTACAGTCAATTCACGCAGGCGTGGGTTAAAATGATAGCTGCCCAGGTCGAATTCTGCATTTACCTCTTCGCGGTGCATTTCTTCATTCCGTTTCAGGATGGCCTTGATTTTATGAAGTAATACTTCACTGTCAAAAGGTTTCGTAATATAATCGTCGGCACCCAGTTTATATCCCTGGATGATATCATCTTTCATTGTTTTTGCACTAAGAAAAAACAAAGGCACATCGGGGTTGATATCCCTTATTTCTTCAGCCACTGTAAAGCCATCCATATTGGGCATCATTACATCCAGCAGGCAAATGTCAAATTTTTCACGCTGGAATGCGGCCAGGCCTAAGCGACCATCACGTTCCAGTATCACATCGTAATCATTCAGCTCCAGGTAATTTTTAAGTACCATTCCCAGGTTGGTATCGTCTTCACAAAGTAAAATTTTTGGTTTTGCTGCTTCCATATGTTCTTTAGTTTTAAATCCTTATAATAATAATCTATTCAGACAGCTAATATAGTGCCTAATTTCTTGTTTACCTAAAGGCGCAGATAAGCCTTGTCAGTAAGGGTTTTCAGAAAGGCAATTATGTCATTTTTTTCCTGCACAGTAAGGCCAAGTGGTTTAGATAGGGAAGGATCAATATTAATAGAAGCATCTACGAAGTGCCCGGGGGCATTATAGTAAGAGAGTACCTGTTCTAAAGTATTAAATTTTCCGTTGTGCATGTAAGGCCCGGTTATAGCCACATTCCGTAGGCCCGGAGTTTTAAACTTGCCCAGGTCGGATTTTTTGCCGGTGATTGCAAAGCGTCCTGGATCATTAAGGTCTGTGCCATTATACAAACCGATATTTTTAAATTCATCATCTGTAAAATCTTCCATTGAATGGCAATCGAAACATCTGGCCTTTGAGCCTATGAATAACTGGCGCCCGTTTTCTTCGGCGGGAGAAAGTTTCCCCAGCCCATTGCTCCAGTCATCAAATTTGCTGTCTATCGTTTCCAGGGTCTGCTCATATGCAGCAAAAGCTTCTGCCAGGTCTTTTGCATTGGGGTTTCTTTTAAAAACCTTTTGAAACATTTTTTTATAAACGGGGTCCTCATTCAGCCGCTTAACTGCTTCAGTTATAGATAACCCCATTTCATCAGGATTTTGAATGGGCATCAATGATTGCGAGGCAAGAGTGGCTGCTCTTCCATCCCAGAAATAATAAGGGCGGTTTTTAAGGTTCAGGAGGGAAGGGGTGTTACGCAAAGTGGGTTTTCCTCCAACACCGATACTGAAAGCGAGTGTATCCGCAAAACCATACGCCGGAATGTGGCAACTGGCGCAACTG
>JBKJUT010000251.1:0-7700 GCA_046590515.1 Ferruginibacter sp. | reverse complement strand
GTATTACGATAGCGTAAACCGTGTTGTAAAATGCAGGCCTTACCAGGCTTGCGGAAATTAGCCACATTAATACGAAAGGATGAGATTAGAAGAAGATTTTGACGCCAACCTTGCAGGTGAAGAAGGTACGTCTGAAGAATCAAAGAAGAGTTGGTTCAAGCGTATCAAAAAAGGTATTCTTACATCCACGAAAGATAAGAAGGATGCGCCGGAAGGATTATGGGCCAAGTGCCCTACCTGCAGGTACACATGTACGATAGCTGAACTAGCTGAGAACCTTTTCATTTGTCCGAAATGCGATTTCCATCATAGAATCGGGAGTGAAGAGTATTTTGATATTTTGTTTGACGGAGCTGAATACACTGAACTGTTTGCAAATATACGCTCCAAAGATTTCCTGGGATTTGTGGACCTGAAGCCTTATAAAAAAAGACTTGAAGACACTTATTCTAAATCAGATATTCACGATTCCATTACAGTTTCACACGGTAAAGTAGATGGCAATGACCTGGTAGTTGCCTGTATGGATTTTGAATTTATAGGTGGCAGCCTGGGAAGTGTAATGGGTGAAAAAATCAGCCGGGCCTGCGATTACTGTATCGCACACAAGGTGCCCTTTATGATCATAAACAAAAGTGGTGGTGCACGTATGATGGAAAGCGCCTTCTCGCTGATGCAACTGGCCAAAACTTCAGGCAAGCTGACCCAGTTGAGTGAAGCAAAAGTGCCATATATATCACTTTGTACAGATCCTACATTTGGTGGAACCACAGCCTCATTCGCGATGCTTGGAGATATTATCTGCGGTGAACCCGGCGCCCTGATCGGGTTTGCAGGCCCCAGGGTCATTAAAGAAACTATAAAGCGCGACCTGCCGGAAGGATTCCAGCGCAGTGAATTCCTGCTGGAACACGGCTTCCTGGATTTTATAGTTCACCGAAAAGACCTGAAAGAAAAAATAGCTACCTTATTAAAATTCTTTAAAAATTAAAACCCGGAATTCAGCCGGGCCATCCCGATGGGCCTTTAATGCCATAGCTGTAAAATGAGCTGTTGGAAAAACAAATCATTTTGGAAATAAGTAACAAAAAAGCATATTACGAATATTATATAGAAGACAAATTTATTGCCGGGCTTGTATTACAAGGCACCGAGATCAAATCATTACGTGCCGGCAAAGTCAGTTTTAATGATAGTTATTGCCTGTTCGATAAAGGAGAACTTTTTGTAAGAAGCCTGCATATATCTGAATATTCCTTTGGCACGTTCAGCAACCATGAGCCATTGCAGGAAAGGAAATTATTATTGAATAAACGCGAATTGAAAAAACTGGAAGGCAAGATTAAGGAGAAAGGTTACTCCATTATCCCATTGCGTATATTTTTATCTGAGAAAGGATTTTTTAAAATGGAAATCGGCCTGGCAAAAGGCAAGAAAATCTTTGATAAGCGTAATACCATCAAAGAACGGGAAAGTGACCGGGACATCAAACGTAAATACGGGATCTGATTCTCCGGTTAACATTCGCTCAGGCTCAATGGTACATTCACTGCCAATCCTCCATCTGCTGTTTCTTTGTATTTGCTGTTCATATCAAGGGCAGTATCCCACATGGTTTTTATCACGCCATCCAGGCTCACCTTGGCATAGTCCGGGGAACTCTGCAACGCCAGTTGACTTGCCGTGATTGCCTTAATTGCACCCATGGTATTTCTTTCAATGCACGGAATCTGAACCAGGCCACCGATAGGGTCACAAGTCATACCCAGGTGATGCTCCATGGCAATTTCTGCAGCCATCAGGGCCTGCCGTTGTGTGCCACCCATACATTCCGTTAAGGCTGCCGCCGCCATGGCACTGCTCACTCCTATCTCTGCCTGGCAGCCACCCATAGCCGCAGATATGGTTGCGCCTTTCTTGAATATACTTCCTACTTCTGCAGCCGTAGCCAGGAACTGAATAATTTTGTCTTCAGAATCCCCATCACCAAAAAGGATATAATACTGCAAAACCGCGGGTATGACGCCTGCTGCACCATTTGTGGGAGCGGTAACTACCCGGCCGAAAGAAGCATTCTCTTCATTAACAGCAAGGGCAAAGCAACTCACCCAATCTAAAATATAATTAAACTGGTGGCCTCCCTCACGGATATTTTGTATCCAGCTCTCATAGTCCGGGGAAACATTCAACTTCATTAATTTTTTATTAAGCAGGCCTGCCCTTCGTTTAACCTGCAGTCCGCCGGGTAAATAACCTTCCGAATGACAGCCGCGGAACATGCACTCTTTCATAACCCGCCATATATTAAGCAACCCCGCCCGGGATTCTGCCGCGGAGCGCCACACACCTTCATTTTCCAACACAATCTCGGAAATATTCAAACCTGTTTTCCGGCACCAATGTAATAATTCATCCGCCGTATCTATCGGGAAAGGTAATTCCACCTGGGAACTGCCGGAAGCAGCCACTCCTTCCTGGTGGACGAAACCGCCACCAACAGAATAGTAGGTTTCGGCAATTGTTTCTTTATTGGTAAGTTCTACCAGGAAAGTAAGTGCATTGGGATGATATGGCAGTGATTCGCTGTATAAGAATTCGATATCTTCCACGGGGTCAAAATTAATCTCGTGCCGCCCCGCTAATACCAGGCGTTTCATAGCTTTGATATCAGCGATTTTGGGAGTGATCAGGTTCACGTCAAATGTGACAGGGTCTTCCCCGCACAGGCCAAGTTGCACGGCTACGTCAGTGCCATGCCCCACTCCTGTTTTGGCTAACGAACCATACAATAATACCTGCAGTTTTGTAACAGATTGAAGTTTCCCTTTTCCATCCAGCCCTGAAATAAACTGACGTGCAGCCCGCCAGGGACCCAGTGTATGACTGCTACTTGGGCCTACCCCTATTTTAAACATGTCAAATACCGATATCGCTTCGTGGTTCACAGTGTATATTTTAAAAATAATCAGGACCTTTTACAACAGGCCTATTGCACATCCAGCAAGTCAATATTAAACTTTAAATAAGAATTGGCAGGTATTACAATGTTACCGCTCTGGTCTCTTATATCCTGAGAACCATATCCCAGGCTTGGAGGAATATAGAGGTCAATGTTTCCGCCTGCTTTAAGCACAGGCAGCACACGTTGAAAACCGGCAATCAGGCTACCCAGTGCGAACTTGATCCCGGTTACGGAACTATTGGAATCGAAGACTGAGCCATTGAATAACCGCCCGACATATTTAATGGTAATGTTGGAGCAAACAGTGGGGTTAGGACCGGTGCCCTGCTGGTTGATGGTATAAAACGCCCCGCTGGCATGCTGGGTTGCCGTTATATTATTTGAAGAGATATAATTCTGCAGGTAACTGATTTCAGTGGCTGTAGCCACATTGGAAGGTGCACTATATGCACATTTCACAGCTTCGCTTTTCTTGCAACCCGCCATAATAATAAGTACCAATACTGATAAAAAAACTTTCTTCATTTCTGATTTTTATTGAGGTGTGTGAGTAGTGTGAGATTTCTTCTGTTTATATTTCAACTCCTTGTATAACTGGTCATTCATTTCCCATTTAAAATGCATCCGGAAATAAGCAAAAAACAGGATTGCGATAAATACTGCTATTACTGTAACCACGAATGTACCGGAAGTGGTATTGGAAACTTTCATGTACCAGTCAGGGAAAAAAAGATAAATGGCTAAAACAAAAAGGATAATAGGTAAGCCAAACATGATAGCCATAGGAAGGCCACCAAGAATTTTCCTGGCAAAAGTGCTTTCTTTTTCCCTGGCACTCTCCCAGTACAATAAAAATTCCTGTTGTTTTTCCGAAAGCATGGAGTAAAATTAATGCAAAAGGATTAACCCTTTGCATATTTATCAATATCTTGTAGGTTTGTGAGCATCAATATTTACTATGAAAATAGAACAACTAATCGTTCAGCATTTATATAATAACAAGAGCGTTACTCTGCAGGATATAGGCAGTTTTATTTTATCACCGAGCGTATCAATGCCTACGGAAAGTAATAAGGACGGTGTGATGCCCGAGAACGCTATTTCTTTTGAATACAATACCAAGGCTACAGAAGATGAAGCGTTGATAGATTTTATCGTACAGCAAACCAGGAAGATAAAACCACTGGCCTCTTCAGATCTTGAATCCTATACCATCCTTGGAAGAGAATACCTGAATATTGGTAAACCATTTCCCATTGAAGGGCTGGGCACATTGCAAAAAAATCAAAGTGGCCAATATGAATTTATCCAGGGTAATTCTGTAAATCCCCGCTTGCAGGCCGCTCCTGCATTGCTTAAAGAGAAGGATGATGAACAGATTTCTTTTTCCACACCTGCACGCAAACCTGAAAACACGAAAAAGACTATGCTGGTAATCGGTTTAGTACTGGTGGTGGTGGCTGCAATTGTATTTGCCTTACTGCACAAAAGCAGCCCGAATCAAACTGCCATGCTTGTAACCACAGATACCTCCCGGGCAGCAGATACTTCGGCCCTAACCTCCCCCGTTACTGACAGCAGCCGGTTCACCTCGCCTGTAAATAAGGATAGTGCGTCCGGTTTCAAAATCATAATCAGGGAATATAGCACCCGGGCTGCTGCAGACAATGCCCTTGCCCGTTTTTCAGGGTACGGGCACCCGTTATCTGTTTACCAGTCAGATTCTACCCACTTCCAGATTGTCATGCCTTTTTCCCGTCCCTTGTCTGATACTTCCATAACAAAGGATTCCCTGGTGAAAATTTTCGGGCCTAAAACACATGTAGCATTGTAATTTTAACGCCAATGTTTTAAGGCCATAATTTATTTAGCGTGATTTGGCAGGAAAAGTGATAATAACCGGCATATGGACTTCATAGATTATTACAAAATATTGGGTATTAATAAAAGTGCCACGGCAGATGACATTAAAAAATCTTACCGCAAACTTGCCAGGCAATACCATCCGGATACCAACAAAGATCCTGCGGCCCATAAAAAATTCCAGGAAATCAATGAAGCGAACGAGGTGTTGAGTGATCCTGTAAACAGGAAGAAATATGATAAATACGGCAAGGACTGGCAAAGGGGTGATGAATATGAAAAAGCGCGCCAGGCGCAGTCGCAGGGTTTTGGCGGTGGGCAGCAGTATGGAGGAAGTTTTGGTGGCAGCTCCGATGGAGACGAAGGATTTTCAGATTTTTTCTCCTCTATGTTTGGTGGAGGTGGCCGGCGCAGCCAGGCCCGTTACAAAGGGCAGGATTATAATGCAACCCTTCAATTAAATCTTACAGATTCTTTTAAAACACATCAACAGACACTTACTGTCAACGGTAAAAATGTACGGATTACTATTCCTGCAGGGATAGAAGATGGCCAGGTAATTAAACTTAAAGGCTATGGATCTCCTGGTGCCAATGGCGGCCTGGCAGGTGACCTGTACATTACATTCCAGCTTTTAAACAATACCCCATACAAAAGAACCGGTAGTGACCTCCACCTTAACCAGGATCTTGACCTTTATACTGCACTGTTAGGAGGAGACATAACTATAGATACGCTACATGGGAAAATAAAAATAAAAGTAAAGCCGGAAACCATGAACAATACCAGGATGCGTATCAAGGGAAAAGGTTTTCCTGTATATAAATCTGAAAATCAATTCGGAGACCTGTTTATCACCTTTACCATAAAATTACCCCAGGACCTGGAAGCCCGCGAAGTGGAACTTTTAGAGGAGTTACGGAAGCTGCGTAAATAACCATATTTTATATACAGATTTATCATATATAAAGTTCAATTTAAAACGGGTACCTTTTTTTTGTATAATTATACTTTTGTTTTATAATTGTATTTTATAAACCAAAGCTAATGGCTGAAAAATTAATAATGATCGTTGAGGACGACCCCGATGACAGTGAGTTTCTTATCGCTGCTTTGCAGGCCAAGAAAATACAAATGAATTACCTCTGTTTTCAAAATGGTGAAGAGGCACTTGCACATCTGCATGCTACAAAAAATGAAACTTTTCTCATTATAAGTGACATAAATATGCCATTAATGAATGGCCTGGAATTTAAACGCAAGATTAATTCAGATACAAAATTGCGGGATAAAAACATTCCGTTTATATTTTTATCTACCTCTGCCAAAACAAACCTGGTAAATGAAGCTTTTGCACTTTCTATTCAGGGTTATTTTCAAAAACCAAATAATATAAGCCAAATGAACAAGCTGGCATTATCTATAATAGACTATTGGAGTTCAAGCGAACACCCGGTTGCTTAAATAGAAAATGTCCCGCTTAATAAGCAGGACATTTTTTATTGTATTAACTGTTTTAATATCCCATTCCACCCATATCAGGAGCGCCACCGCCACCATGCATATGTGCTTCTTCTTTCTTAGGCTTATCAGCTATTACACATTCAGTTGTCAATAACATACCTGCAATGGAAGCTGCATTTTCCAAAGCTACACGACTCACCTTTGTAGGATCTATAACACCTGCCTTGAACAGGTTCTCATAAATTTCTGTACGTGCATTGAATCCAAAATCTCCTTTACCTTCGCGGATTCTCTGTATAACAATTGAACCATCAATACCTGCATTCTGCGTCAACACACGAACGGGCTCTTCAAGGGCACGGCGTACAATGGCCATACCTGTCTGCTCGTCAGCGATCTGTCCTTTTACTTTAGGATCCAGGCTGGCAACGGCACGGATGTAAGCTACTCCACCACCTGGTACAATACCTTCTTCCACTGCTGCACGAGTAGCATGAAGTGCATCATCTACCCTGTCCTTTTTCTCTTTCATTTCTACTTCAGTAGCAGCACCAACATACAGTACAGCCACACCGCCAGCCAGTTTAGCCAGGCGCTCCTGAAGTTTTTCTTTATCATAATCTGAAGTGGTATTTTCCACCTGCGACTTAATCTGGTTTACACGCTCAAGAATTTTTTTCTTCTCTCCCTTTCCACCTACAATTGTTGTATTGTCTTTATCAATTGTAACCGACGAAGCCTGTCCTAAATAGGTGAGGTCCGCATTTTCCAGTTTAAAACCTTGCTCTTCACTTACAACTATACCTGCAGTTAAGATACCGATATCAGTAAGCATTTCTTTGCGACGGTCACCAAAGCCCGGCGCTTTTACAGCTGCCACTTTCAGAGTACCACGTAATTTATTCACCACCAATGTGGCCAATGCTTCACCTTCGAGGTCTTCTGCGATGATCAGCAATGGGCGGCCGCCTTGAGCTACTTTCTCAAGTATGTGCAGGATATCTTTCATAGCAGATATCTTCTTGTCATAAATCAGAATGTAGGGATTCTGTAATTCCACAGCCATCTTTTCGCTGTTGGTTACAAAATACGGGCTGATATACCCGCGGTCAAATTGCATTCCTTCCACAATATCTACTGTAGTATCAGTACCTTTTGCTTCTTCCACAGTAATCACACCCTCTTTACCAACTTTGGCGAAAGCTTCGGCAATAAGTTTACCAATTGTTTCATCATTATTTGCGGAGATGGTGGCTACCTGCTGAATTTTCTTACTGTCATTTCCAACTGTCTGGCTTTGTGACCGCAGGTTTTCTACTACCAGGCTTACTGCCTTATCAATTCCACGCTTGAGGTCCATTGGATTGGCACCGGCAGCTACCATTTTCAATCCTTCGCTGATGATGCTTTG
>JBKJUT010000077.1:0-13102 GCA_046590515.1 Ferruginibacter sp. | reverse complement strand
CTCAACTATCATCGAGATAGGTGGAGAAAAAAATATTGATAAAGGTTTGCAGGTGGCTATTGATGCTAAAGATAGTGTGGGCGGAATCGTAGAATGCATCGCAGAAGGATTACCGGTAGGATTGGGAGAACCCTTTTTTGATTCTGTAGAATCTTTAATAAGTCATGCTGTATTTTCCATACCTGCTATTAAAGGAATTGAATTCGGTGCAGGGTTCGCTGCTGCAAAAATGAAGGGAAGTGAACATAATGATGCACTTGAAAACATATCAGGAAGAAACAGCACCAACCATGCCGGTGGTATTGCAGGAGGGCTTACCAATGGCAATCCTTTGCAATTCCGGGTGGTGGTGAAGCCTACTTCTTCCACGCCAAAGGAACAACAGACCCTGAATCTCGAAAGCGGTTTAATAGAAAAATTCTCTGTGAAAGGAAGGCATGATCTCTGTATCGCGCTAAGGGTCCCGGTTGTATTAGAAGCAGTTACCTCTCTTGTATTGGCTGACCTGTTATTACAGGAACAACGCGTTCCTCGTGTAACGGAAAAGCTATAAAAAAGGCCGGTTATCACCAGCCTTTATAATTTTTTTTATTGAATTAATGTAACGGTACCTTTCATTTCGATTGGCGTGCCTTTTCGGTCAACGCCTTTTATTATCCAGACGTACACTCCTATGGGTTGCTTCCTTGCTTTATAAGTACCATCCCAACCTTTCAGCCATTCATTGGTTTCAAAAATCAATTCACCATAGCGGTTAAATACCCGGAAGTAATCGGTTTTGGCAATGCCTACCGGTATTGGTCTGAAAATATCGTTTAACCCATCACCGTTAGGTGAAAAAGCATTAGGCACATAATAAGTGGGCCCGGTATACACCTTCACGAAAACAGTATCATAGCCGTAACAGCCAGCCACATCTCTGACTACCACTGTAAACTTTGTATCATTGGAAATAGTGGCCAGCGGATTTGGGATGATTGGACTATTAAGTGGGGCAGCAGGAGACCAGGAATACTGAGTGCCACCGGTAGCTACTAACTGGTGCGGAGATCCGAGAACTGCAATGGTATCCTGTCCGGCATTTGCAGGAACAGGGGGCATTACGGTAACCTTTACCTGGTCTTGCACCCTGTAGTTACATCCATAATTATCAGTAACAGTCAATGTATAAACCTGTGTTACGACCGGCACTGCGATAGTGGTAAAATTGCTATCGCTGCGTACTGTGCTGGCTGGTGTCCATATATAATTAACTGTACCGGATACATTCGTTACAGAGCCAGTTAAAATTGTTGAATCGCGGTCGCAGATAATAACATCCGGACCAGCATCAGCTATTGGTTTATTTTTTACAAAAACGGTGAGACTATCTGTATGCACGCATGGACCCCAGGTGGCCGTTACATAATACTTTGTTGTAACCAAAGGTGTTACTGAAGGATTTTTTATACCCTGGTCATTGATTGCCACATTTGGTATCCAGCGAAAGTTGCTGACCTCCGGGTTAACCTGGGGTTGTAATATGATGGTTTGCTCCGCACATATGGTGCTGTCGGGACCGGCATCAAGTACCACATTATCAGTAAAAGTGATTGTTACAGATGTGGTTTTAATACAACCATTGGCATCTTTGACACTGATATTATTATATACCCCGGTGGCTGGCGCTGTGATTGTATTAACCGGCTGGTAGGTTATACCATTCAGGGAAAACTGGTAAGGAATAGTACCACCGCCTGCGGTGATAGTAACCACTCCATCATTGCCGGCACAGGTAGCTACCGAACTTGTAGCTGAAGCAGTGACAATAGCTGGCTCTGCCAACGTCACCGCAGTATCCTTTATACATCCCACATTGTCTTTGATGCGGATTACGTAGCTGCCGGCGGAAAGGTTTGATAAGGTTGAACCTGGCTGGTAGTTCAAACCTGCATTAATAGAATACTGGTAAGGCGCTACACCACCGGTAGGTGAAACTATTATGCTGCCATTGTTACCTCCATTACATAACGGCATTGTCTTAACGAGCATAGAGGTAATGGGTGGATTGGTAGTTAAATTAACTGAATTAGAACCTGTACAGCCTAAGGCATCAGAAATCGCTATTGTATAACTTCCTGGTGCCAGCCCCGGAAATACATTGTTTGACTGGGGCAAGCCGCCATTTAATGAATATTGATACGGTGCTGTGCCTGTAGATGGATTTATGGTTATCGAACCATCATTAATAAATGCACACTGTGGTTGAACCGGTACAATGCTTGAAATAATATTGGAGCCGGCTGATACAGTTGCCGACACGGTGCCTGTACAGCCCGCATTATCTTTAATAGTTATTGTATAAGTATTAGGTGACAGGCCGGTAAAGGTTGCTGCAGTTTGGTAAGTCAGTCCGCCGTTAATTGAATACTGGTATGGAGCTCCACCACTGGAAGGGATAGCCGTTACTGTGCCGTTATTAACTGTAGGGCACGAGGTATTGCTGCTTGTAGCCGTACCTGTTAAAGGTGCACCCTGGCCAACCGAGATATTCACCAGGCCTGTACAACCGTTCGCATCCGTAAAGCCCGCCGTGTGCATACCTGCACTAAGGCCGGTAAAAGTGGCATTAGTCTGTGTGAAACCGCCGTCAATTGTGTAAGTATAAGGAGCCGGTCCACTTACAGAAGTAACCGTAGCAGTGCCATTGTTTACACCCGGGCACGAGGTGGCCGTAGAAGTTGCGCTGCCTGTTAAAGCCGCACCCTGGGCAACAGTCACATTTACTGTTCCTGTGCAACCATTACCATCTGTAAATCCTAATACATGATTCCCGGCTGCCAGTCCATTGAATGTAGCATTGGCTTGAGAGGATCCGCCATCAATTGAATAACTGTATGGTGCCGGGCCGCTAACTGATGAAACAGTAGCGGTACCATTATTAACACCCGGGCAGGCAGTGGCAGTAGAACTGGAAGTGCCTGTTATCGCTGTACCTGATGCTACAGTCACCGGGGCTGTTGCGGAACATCCGCCAGCATCTGTAAAAGTTACAGTATGTGGGCCTGCAGCTATTCCTGGAAATGTATTCGACAACTGGCTTGCTCCACCATCAATTGAATAACTAAAAGGTGCAAGTCCTGAGGTAGGGGTTACCGTTACTGTACCATTATTTACTCCGGGGCAGGAAGCGCCTGTTGAAGTAGCTCCCCCTGCGATACCTGCACCTGCAGTAATAGTCACACTTACGCTCGCTGAACACCCGTTCACGTCAGTAAGCACCATGTTATGAACGCCGGGAGCAACTCCCGTAAAAATATTTGAGGCCTGGGCTGCTCCGCCATCCATTCTATACATATATGGAGCTGTACCGGTTACAGGAATAACTGTGATAGTGCCGTTATTTGCACCAGGGCAGGAAGAATTGGTGGAGGATGAAGTGCCAGCTATAGCAGTACCTTGCGTAATGGTAACTGCCTTTGTTCCCGTACATCCATTTACATCACGGATGGTGATCGTGTAAGGACCAGGTGCCAGGCCTGTAATCGGGTTGGCAGATGAATAAGCGCCCCCATTAACTGAATATGTATATGGCCCTGTGCCGTTAGTGGGTACAATAGTAATGGTACCGTTGTTTACACCCGGGCAGGAGGTCAGCGTATTGCTTTGAGTAGAGGTGATACCTGAACCGGAGCCGATAGTAAAGGTCCTGGTGCCCGTGCAATTATTTGCATCTTTTATGGTAACGGTGTGTGAGCCGGAAGTGAGGCCGGTGAATGTACCACTGGTCTGGAATGCCCCGCCATCTATAGAAAAAGTATAAGGCCCGGTACCACTGGTAGGGGTAACCGTTGCGGAGCCATTGTTGGCACCGGTGCAACTGACAGCGATGGTCGTGGATGTAGAAGTTATAGCTGCGCCCGCTGTAACTGTAGTAGTGATGGTGCCGGAACAGGCATTTACATCTGTAAAAACCACGGTATGACTGCCGGATGCAACCCCTGTAAATATATTAGAAGACTGCGGTGTTCCTCCATCCAGAGAATATGTATATGGCGCCGTGCCACCCCCGGGAACAACTGTGATAGTACCGTTATTGACACCCGGGCATGATGTACCTGTAGTGGTGAAAGTGCCTGGCAGGGAAGTAATAGCTGTTACATTTACTGTTACTGTATTATTACAGCCGGCAGCATCCTGTGCGAATACACTGTGCGGCCCCGATCCCAAACCTGTTAAAGTACTGGAAGACTGCAGGGTTCCTCCATCTACAGAGTATTGATAAGGTAAAACTCCGCCTGTAGCTGTAACAGTAATAGTTCCGGTACTGTTTCCGCATGTAGTGGGAGTAGAGGTGGTAGTTAGATTCAAAGCCGAACTTTTATTAACTGTAACCGTATCCAGGCTGATCATGGTGGAGCCGGCAGGGCAGGAATTAAAAGTTGTTTTGATAACGTATTGGGTTGAAGTGGCAGTCGGGCACACATTTGGAAAACTGATGTCAAGCATTCCTGCCACAGTGGTGGTGGTATCAGCAGCAGCTACAATAACAGCCCCCGACATGTCCAGTAATTGCGCACTGACAAAATTCGAAAGTCCACCACTTGGTGTAAACCGGTATCCTGTATTATTCTCATTCCATTGGGTGGCGTTTTTACCTGGGGCCGCCACAAACTTGGTTCGGGTTTCATCCTGAATGCCGAGAATGGCTAGACCGCCGCCTGCTCCACTTGGCCAGGTTGCACAAATTGGCTTTTTTAACAGGTATACATCTACAAGTCCTGTGCTTTCATAAATAACAATCTGTTGTGTGGCTATAGAGTCTGTACAACTGAACATTCTTATATCCAGGAAGCTGATTACAAATTTCCGGCAGGGTGCAGTACCAACCACCTTGTATTCAATCCTTCGGGTGGGCAGGGGAGTGGCACTTGGATCAATATCATGATATGCTCCCATTATTGCCGTCCTGGGATAATAGGTAGTAGAAATGCCTGTAGGGCCAGCGCCCACATTGTATGGTAGAGGTTGTGGCGCAGAAGGGGAGCCTGACGTTAAGGTATAAGCATTACTGGCTGCCGCGCAAATAGCTTCAAAAGTTACTACACCATTAGATCCTACAATAATGTTCGAATAGGTTTGTTCATAAAAGCAAAACGGAAACGTAATGGGAATCAGTGGTGAATACTTATCATCAATATAAATTGAGGTAATCTCAGTGCCTCCTAAGTAAGAATAGGCAGCATAAGGAATTGAATTTACTAAATAGTTGGAAGTTGATTTCAAGTGAGGCACTTTAAAACTCAGATTTGTACAAGCGGCACCACATGGTATAGTAACAACAGTATTATTTAAATTGGTTGGGAGACAACTTTGGGCAATTGCCGCAAGGTTGACAGATAATAAAAAGAAGGTAGCAAAAAGAGGGTATAAAAATTTTCTCATTATAGTTTTTAATAGTGTAAAAGCGGGCAATGAAGATACTTGAATTTCCCCGGTTTTAAACTACTAATACCCTATATAGGTAAGACGTAAAAACGCAGCCTGATGCATTTCAGGTGAACTAAAAATAATATTACAAGTTATGTTGCAAAGAATATTGCATTGAATGTCAAATAGTTAGCAATACTCATTAGCGTATCAGCAATATGGTTCCTTTCATTTGGAGGTTGGTTCCATTTCTATCTTTTCCTTTTATCATCCACACATAATGACCCATTGGCTGTTGCTTACCCATATAAGTACCGTCCCATCCTTTTAACCATTCATTTGTTTCAAAAATTAACTGGCCATAGCGGTTATAAATTCTGAACCATTCAGTGGAAACAATACCAGGCGGAATAGCCCTGAATATATCATTTAATCCATCCCCGTTAGGAGTAAATGTATTAGGAATATAGTAAGTGGGCCCATTATATGCTTTAATAAATACAGTATCATAGCCTTTACATCCTGCCACGTCCGTAATGATCACGGTAAATTTGGTGTCGTTGTATAAAGTTGCCTTAGGTTGGGGAGACAATGGATTATCTAAGGGAGCTGCGGGGCTCCACAGGTAGGATTGGCCACCTGATCCAAATAACTGGTGAGGTACACCTACCACTGCCAGGGTATCATTACCGGCGAAAGCAGGAACCGGAGGTTGTACTTTAATAGTTACATTATCTGTAACCAGGAAGTTACAGCCATAATTATCCCTGATAGACAACACGTAAGTCTGGGTTGCCGGAGGTACTGCTATGGTGGTGGGCAAAGAAGGATTTCTTACCGTATTAGTGGGTTCCCACGAAAACAAAACCGGACCGGAATTATTGGACACACTACCGGTTAATACGGTGGAATCCCTAAAACAAATAATCTTATCATTCCCGGCATCCGCCACGGGCTTGTTTAGCACAGTTACTGTAAGGCTTGCTAACCTGGAGCAGGGACCATAAGTAGCCTGAAGCGTATAGGTGGTTGTAGAAAGCGGTGTCGCCACCGGGTTCTGGATACTTCCAGAATTTAATGTAGCAGCCGGGCTCCAGGAAAAAACTGATGTGCCTGGGTTGGTTTGAGGTAAAAGTTTTACAGATTGGCCGGCACATATAACCGAATCTGACATTAGTAAAAACATATTGTCAGTATAGTTTACAGTAACTGTTCCACCGGTCATACAGCCATTGGTATCTTTCACTTTTACAGTACTGTATGGACCGGTAGCCGGAGCTACGAAAACCGGGCTTGCCTGGAATGTGGTACCATTATCAATAGAATAGTTAAATGGAGGTGTGCCGCCGGTAGCCGTGAGCGTTATTGTGCCATCATTCCCGTTGCACGTGGCATTGGTACTGGCAGTAACCAGTTCTAAAACTGCAGGTTGTGACAGGCTAATTAATGAATCTTTGATACAACCTGCATTATCCTTAGTACGGATTGTATAACTCCCGGCCACGAGATTTGAAAACACCGGCCCCTGGTAAGTGACACCACCATTTATAGAATAAACATAAGGTGCTACCCCGCCAGAGGCAGAACTGCTGATTATACCGTTTGAAGAACCATTACAAAGTGGTAGTGAGTTTATAAATCCAGGCAATAATGCAGGATTAGTAGAAAGGGTAATAGGGCCACCCGAACCCGTACAACCCGATCCGTCTGAAAAAGTATAATTATACGTTCCTGGACCCAGGTTATTAAATGTCAATCCGGCCTGTGTAAATGGCCCACCCGGCCCCGTTAGTGTAAATGAATAAGGTGCTGTACCGGCAGGGTTGAAAGATATCGTACCATCGTTTATGCCTGCACAAACAGGATTTGATTTGGTAAAGGCAGAAGTGAGCGGCAAACCAGGATTGACAGTTGAAGCAGTTGTTCCGGCGCAACCGGCAGCATTCGTCATCTGGATATTGTATGAGCCGGCTGGGAGATTAAAGAATAGGGGATTGTTCTGTACTACATTGCCTGGTGTTAACGTGTAGGTATAGGTGCCGGGTGTGCCTGGTATTGCCGTGATGCTGCCATTTGTGGCTGTAGGGCACGAAGGAGAAGTAGTACTTGACGTTACACTTAATGACGGCCCGGGGCTAACCACAATGTTAGGAACTAAACCGCTGCAGCCGGCCCCATTGGAAAAAGATATGGAATAAGTGCCTGCTGCCAGCCCCGTAAATACCGGGCTGGCCTGTATAATATTTCCGGGAGTGAGGGTATAGGTATAATTGCCTGGTGCCGACTGGCTTACCGTTATTGAACCATTATTTGTACCGGCACAACTGGTAGGGATAGTGGTAGTTGTGGCAGTGGAAGAAGATCCGACGGTTACCGTAGTGGAGGCATTGCACTGGGTGCCGCCAGGCGCCGTGGCTGTAACTGTATATACATAAGTTCCCGGCACAGAAGGAGCGGTGATCCCGGTGGGGTTTTGCAGGTTAGAACTGAAGCAGTTCGGGCCTGTCCAGCTGTACGTGGCATTTGAAACCGTACCGCCCACCAGGTTCAGGGGAGCACCCGGGCAAACCGGGCCATTATTGCCAGCCGTAGTGTTACAGATAACGCCGCAATTTGTTGAGCCGGTACCTCCCGTTTGCTGGAAGGTGATTGTTCCCGGTTGATTGGCATAATTGGTAAGTAATAAAATATAATACTGGCCTGCCTGTGCATTCAGGATAGTGGCCGTTTCGGTCGGATCCGGCGAATAACTGCAACTGATATTATTGGAGGCGCTGAGGCTTGGGCAACTTAACTGCAGGCTCGTAAATGGTCCCCACAAGGCATAATCCACATCTAACCCGGCACCTGAACTGCTCACCTGGCTGATGCCGATGATAATATCACCAGGATTCTGTACCTGCATATAATACCAAACAGGATTAGGTGTGGTCAACAGGCAGGTATAGATGCCGCTTCCGCCGAGAGAAGGAACATTGGTGGCATTGGGAAAGGTGTACACGTTGTTCGTGCAAAAGGGTTGGGCATTCAGACAATTGCCACCGGGTCCGGGAGGAGGTGGAATACTGGCGCAAATGCCAAAGGTGCCGTTGTTATCATTGCCATATTCCCAAACCCTGATCCATAAAGTAGAACCTGCCACCTGGTTAGATAATGAAATATAGGGCATAAGCCCATTGGGACTGTCATCATCATCACATTCAATTAATACAAGGTTGCCACACGTACCTGAATAGACAGCCATTCCACCATCAGTAATAGTTCCTGTCTGGGTATCAAAAACAATTCCACCTGTACATGGCACTATTACTTTAAACCATACATCTCCACCGCTATAGCTGGCACATCCGGGAGGTGGTATGCCTGTGGAAGGAGTTGCATTTAAATTGGTAAAATTCTGGTAAGTACATACCTGTGTGGGATTCAAGGAAATCGCATTACAGGGATCATCGTTTGCCGGGGGCTGCGCATAGGCAGGGCATGATAAGACCAGGCAAACTAATAGTATAAAACTGTAGCGTTGATTTTTAGCAGCAGTAAGAATTTTATAAAAAAGAATTTTCATTGCATACACCAGTGAGATGAACAATAGAACCCTTAGCAAGGCATCTATGCCTTAATAAATAAACCGAATACCGATTAAGGAGGAGAATGCTGTTGTAAATATAAATGCTTCCGTGCTTTTTGTACGAGAAAGGTTGCCGACCCGGCTAATTATAGAGTTGAACCGTATAAATCAGCGGTTAAACTATTAATAGTGCCATCTTACAAATGCTTCCATGGCTGCATATTGGGTGAGCCCTAATTGAGCAAATAACCTGGCTGTATGGGCATTTCTTTCTTCAGCGCGTTGCCAGAATTCACGGTCGTCGCTGCCCTGGAAGGGTACGCTGTCTTTTTGAGACTGGTGAATAAAAATGCCATGCCGCTTCCTGGTAACCTGGTCAGGACTCATAGGAACTGCCATTTCTATCTCGGTAATATCCCATTCCTGCCAGGCGCCTTTATAAAGCCACAACCAGCAATCATTGATCCATGTCTCACCAGATGCACTGATCCGTTTAAGTGCTTCGATAACCACATCAAAGCAGACTTTGTGTGTACCATGAGGGTCTGCAAAATCGCCGGCACAATAAACCTGTTGAGGTTTTAATTGCTGTAACAGTGCCATGGTAATTTCTATATCTTCTTCACCCAATGGATTTTTTTCAATAGTGCCTGTTTCATAAAACGGGAGGTTCATAAAATGAATCTGGTCATCTTTTAAGCCTACGTATTTCGCAGTAGCCCTGGCTTCTGAACGCCTTATAAGTCCCTTGATGGCACGAATGGTTTCTGTATCTTTTTCAGAAGATTTTTTTTGAGCCAGGAAAGCAGTGGCCTCCTGGAAAATCTGCCGGCTGCGGGACACATCCATATTGAACATGTTTTCAAAACCGACTGCAAAATCTATGAAACGGGTTACAAATTCATCTGTTACAGCTATGTTCCCACTGGTTTGATATGCCACATGCACCTCGTGCCCCTGATCCTGTAAACGCATAAAAGTACCACCCATACTGATAATATCATCATCCGGGTGAGGAGAGAAAAGCAATACCTTTTTGGGAAAAGGAGTATGTCTCTCTGGATGGGATGAACGCTTTTCTGAAGGTTTGCCCCCAGGCCATCCTGTGATACTATCGCGCAACACGTAAAATACCTGTAAATTAATTTCGTAAGCATCGCCTTCCTTGGTGAGAAGGTCGTTTAAACCATTGTCATTATAATCATTGTTGGTAAGGCTGAGTATTGGTTTACTGAGTTTCAGGGCCAGGTTAATAACGGCTCTCCTGGTCATCTCTCCAGTCCACTCGCACTCACCAGTGAGCCAGGGGTATTTAAAACGTGTTAATTGCGAAGAGGCGGTTTCATCCAGCACAAAAGTAACATCCTCATGATTTTGCAAAAGAGAAGCCGGGATATCTTCGGTGCTTTCGCCTTCCACTGCTTTTTTGATGACCGGGGCTTTACCTTCACCCCAGGCCATCAGTATGATCTGGCGCGATTTGAGAATGGTACTGATCCCCATAGTAATTGCCATCCGCGGCACCTGGCTCATATTGCCGAATTCATAGGCATTCGCCACCCGGGTACTGTTATCAAGAGTAGTAAGCCGGGTTTTGGTATGCACACCACTGCCGGGTTCATTGAAACCGATATGCCCATTGATACCTATTCCCAGAATCTGTAGGTCAATTCCACCTGCGTCTTCAATTTTTTTCTCGTATTCAATACAGTGCTGCCGTACACTTTCTTTAGGCAACATTCCATTTGGCAAATGATAATTATCCGGGTCAATATCTGTCTGCTCAAAAAGGTATTTGCGCATAAAATAATGATAACTCTGCAGCGCATCCTTATCCATGGGATAATACTGATCAAGATTAAATGTGATTACATTCTTAAAACTTAATCCTTCCGTTTTGTGCATTCTCACCAATTCTGCATATAAGGATTTTGGTGTGGAGCCTGTTGCCAGTCCGATAACTGTCTTTTTGCCCGCCGTATTATTTTTATTTATAAGCCCAGCAATTATGGCCGCAACATATACAGAACCTTCAACCGGACCGGTAAAAATTTTTACAGGAATTTTTTCTAACGAATCAGTCAGGTCAATCTTGGTCATAGCGTGCTGTTGAATAAGGAGAAGTAAAATTAATGTTTTTATGCGGCTTACTAACTCCCTGGTTTAGCTGTTGATGCCACACCCTTATTTTAATACCGGTAATACCACGTGGCTCGGATGAGCCTGGTCATGAAATATTCTGATAGTAGCCTTTTTAAAATCGTTTTCAGTAGCCGCAGGAATCCGCATAAATTGCTGGGGATTCCTGTCGACAAGCGGGAACCAACTGCTTTGAACCTGTATCATGATCTTGTGTCCCTTGAGGAAAGTATGAGCCACATCATTCAGTTTAAGTTTTACTTCCGAAACTTTACCCGGTACAAAAGGCTCTGGATTTTCATAACTGTTGCGAAATTTGCCGCGCATTACCTCAGCCCTTACCAGTCTCTGTGTGCCCCCGATCTTTATTTTTTTTGCATTTCTTGCTGTATCTGGTAATACATCAATCAGCTTCACCACAAAGTCGGCATCTGTACCGCTGGTACTTACAAATAAGTTGGCCAGTATTTCGCCTGAAAGGGTAACGTTATCGGTTAATTCAGATGTTTCATACACCATTACATCGGGCCTTGTTGCTGCAAAGCGCTGGTCTTCTCCCATATACTCATCATTCCTGCGCCCATAAATGCCACCGGTGTAAGGAACAGGTTTTGCCGGATCGCTTACGTATTCATCAAAGCTCTCTTTAGCAGCCATTGGTAATGTGGTCAACCTGCCCTTATCATTTAAATAATAATTTTGAGTTACCACACCCGGCGGAGGCCAGCTTGAATAATTTTTCCAGGTATTAGAACCGGTTTCAAATATGGTGGCTTCTGCCAATGAAAGGGTGCCTTTGTCTTTTAAATAAAAATTAAAAAAGCGGGTTTCTATAGAATCCTGGAAATACTGACTCGTCTTACTGCCAAAGTCCTGTCCGGCATACTGAGACCCGTCGCCGCCTGCCCAGGAGCCATGAGTCCAGGGGCCCATTACAAGCCTGGCCTGGTTACTGTTACTTTTTTCAAGGCTTTCGTATGTATGCAACGCACCAAAAAGGTCTTCCGCATCAAACCAGCCGCCCACTACAAGTGTGGGAATATTTATACCATTTAAATGATTACGGATGTTTCGGGCTTTCCAGTAATCATCATAAGTATCATGCTGCAGGTATTCGTTCCAGATATAACTTTGATTATTGTAGTAGGTGGCAGACTGGGTATTGCTTAAAGGCCCGAGTTTAAGGAAGAATGACCAGGCATCCGGGAAACTGACCTCAAATATCCGGGAGCCGTAATCGCGGACCGGCCCGGAGCGGGGCTTTCCGAAGTAATTCATAAAATTAAAATTATCAAGCAGGAAAAATGCTCCGTTGTGGTTGGCATCATCTCCTATGAATTCATCGGTAACTGGTGCCTGCGGACTGGCAGCTTTCAAAGCAGGGTGTGCACCGGTAAGTGCAGCAGTGGCATAAAACCCAGGGTAGGAGATACCGTAAATGCCTACCCGCCCGTTGTTATTCCTGACATTTTTCAATAACCATTCTATGGTGTCAAAAGTATCAGAGCTCTCATCCACATCTTTTTTCGTTTTCTTTTTTGCCAGGTAAGGTGTTACTTCCAGGTTGATTCCTTCACTCAGGTACCGGCCCCGTACATCCTGGTTTACAAAAATATATTGTTCTTCCAGTAATGCTTTGTTAGGCCCCAACCGGGAAGGATAAAGCGTATCCCCATACGGGCCTGCACTGTAAGGTGTGCGTTGCAACAGGAATGGGTATCTGTGCGACTGGTCTTTTGGAATATAAATAACAGTGTGAAGCCGGATCCCATCCCGCATCGGTATCATGACTTCCAATTTTGTATAATTTTCCTTAACCAGGTTCCGTGCAGGTTGAGCTCTTCCAAAGATTGAACACAAAACGAACAGGGCTAAAAAATACTTTGACATATATGAGTATTAGATTGCTTAAATTAAGTAATCTGCAGTTATATATGGAAATACAGGAACAGGTAATAGCGCAGTTTTATACATCTTTCCAACAGC
>JBKJUT010000045.1:0-11363 GCA_046590515.1 Ferruginibacter sp. | reverse complement strand
AAAGGATGCCCGATATATTGCATATGCACCCTGATCTGGTGTGTTCTACCTGTTTCAAGCCGGCATTCTACAAGTGTAACATAATTGAATCTTTCCAGTACTTTATAGTGAGTAGTGGCATCTTTGCCATGTTCACCATCGGGATAGGCGGTAAATAATTTCCTGAACCGTTGATGGCGGCCAACATGAGCTACAATAGTGCCTTCTTCTTCTTTAAGGTCGCCCCACACCAGGGCTATATATCGACGGTGTACGGTATGGTGAAAAAATTGTTTGGCCAGGTCACTCATTACTTTTTGTTTTTTTGCCATGACCAATAGCCCGCTGGTATTTTTATCGATCCTGTGCACCAACCCAAAGCGTGGCACCTCATCTTCTGCAATTTCAGGACAGTTGTGCCTCAGGTACCAGGCTACACCATTTATCAGGGTGCCGTGGGGATTGCCACTACCAGGATGAACCACCATACCAACCGGTTTATTAATAATGAACAGGTCATCGTCTTCATACATAATTTCAAGCGGTATGTTCTGCGGAATTATTTCAGTGGATTCAGGTGAGTTGCTATCATAAATAACGATTCGGTCTCCCGGGCGGATCTTGTAATTATTTTTAATAGGTTTATCATTTACCAATACCATTTCCGCTTCAATGGCCTGCTGTATTTTATTGCGGGTGGCATGTTCAATGCGTTGCATAAGAAACTTATCAATGCGTAAAGGCACCTGTCCACGGTTGATTACCAGGGAATGTTTCTCATATAATTCTTCCGTTTCCGGTAAGTCTTCTTCTATATTTGCCGGTAATCCGTTCATAACTCATTTCCTTTTTGAAGTAAGGATGATCCAGGCAGATAATTCTAAAAACCCGGGTCTTCCTTACCTTTGCAAATTAATCATTGACGTCCATATGCAGGCTGTGATATTTGAAGACTTGGGTTTAATCGGTTACCAGGAAGCCTGGACATACCAGGAAAAATTATTGCAGGCTAACGTGGGAGTAAAAAGCCTGGCCAGGTCAGCATCTCAACCGATCAGGCCGTTGGATGTAGCCACTACTCATTATTTCCTGCTTTGCGAACATCCCGCCGTGTATACTCTTGGCAAAAGTGGCAGTATGGATAATGTGTTGTTGAGCAAACAGGAACTCGCCGATCGCCAAATAGATTTTTTTCAAACTAACAGGGGTGGTGACATTACTTTCCATGGGCCTCAGCAGGTAGTCGGTTATCCGGTTCTCGACCTGGAAAAATATTATACAGACATCGGTAAATACCTCCGGAACCTTGAAGAAGTAGTTATTCTAACCCTGGCTGAATATGGGATCTCAGGGGAGAGAAGCAGTGGTGAAACGGGAGTTTGGATAGAACCGGGTGTACCGGGTCGGGAAAGAAAAATATGTGCAATTGGAGTGAGATGCAGCCGGTGGATTACAATGCATGGTTTTGCCTTAAATGTAAATACTGACCTGGCATACTTTAATCATATCATTCCTTGCGGTATAGTTGGCAAGCAGGTCACTTCACTATATAAAGAAATTGGTAAGGAAATAGATTATGAAGGTGTAAAAGTAAAAATCAAAAAAAATTTTGAAATAGTTTTTGAATCAGAATTAACCTGATAAGTGTAATTAGCGGAACCCGTTTTTTCCGTCTTTCGGAACAATAAACTTATTTTTCTCGAGGAGCTTTCCGTCTTCGTACAGTTCAAAATAATACCATCCGGCCTTTCGGAAATTCACTTTCTCCAAAATAAGGTATTCCTCTTTTAAACTGGTTAACTCAAATAACTGCTTTTCTGCATCATTAAAAAACTTAGCCGTAAACTTTTTTGTAGCGGCGCCGGGAAGGTGAATTACTATGGTATTGTCTCGGGAAGTAAAAATCCGTTGGCTGGGATATATTATTTCATTTTTTACCACAGGCGCTGTGAGTGGCGGTGGCGGAGGCTGAAAAGTTGAGTCGCGGCGGGGATCCACTTGCCAGGGAAACAGTTTTATAGATGCGGAAGTATCTGCAGCAAGACTGTCAGCGATTGCTGGCACCGCCTTTACAGGTCGCACAGCAGGACTTATGATATAAGACCCACCTTCAAACGCAATGAATACCCGGTAGTACATCTTATTGTATGGAGGATTGTTATCTGTATATCCATTTTCTTCATTTTGAGGATTCAATACGGAGCCAATAGTAGAATAGTTTTTAAGACTGTCGTACGACCTTTGAATACTGATGTTGGCCACGGGAAGTTTGTAGGCATTCTTCCAGCTGATAAGAATCTTACCTGAAAAATTAGTTACTGTTATACCAGGAAGTACTTCCTGTGCGCGGAGAGGCATTGCATAAAGCACAACCAACACTAAAAGACAGACGATTTTATTCATAGCATATCCTGAGGCACAAATATAATAAACCAAACATTATTCATAGAGATCCACCGATTAACCCCTTGTTAATAAACCAGCGTACCCATCTCCAGTGATGAGTTTCCCTGCAAGCCGCCTGTGTGCAGGCAAATAACAGGTTTGTCTACTGAAAAACTACCGGAAGATATCAGTTCCAGTACACCATACATCATTTTGGCTGTGTACACAAAATCAAGAGGTACCTGGTAGTCATTATAAAATTGGTTCATAAAAGTAAACAGGGCAGGCGTGTGCCGGGCATAGCCGCCGAAATGATAGCCGTCTTCCAACCGGTAGTTTAAGCCGGAACCAGCCAGGTACTGCACACGTTTCTCTATATCTGTCATGTTTTTAAGAACTGGAAAACCCACCACTTGCTGGGTTGGCGATGCCGCAAGTGCTAACCCGGCCAGGGTGGTGGCTGTACCTACCGGCAGGCATATAGTGGCTGCTGCAGGTAACAATTGCATGATGAGTCCCGCGCCTTTTGCACCTTTAGGATGGTATCCACCTTCCGGTATCACTATGGCATTGAATTTTTCGGCCAATGATGCCTGCTCCGTATGTGTTTGCAGTTTTTGGTATGCTTCCCGGGAAAGGAACTGTAACTGCATCCCATATTTACGGCAGTTTTGCAGGCTGGGGGATTCAAAACTGAATTGGTCGCCCCGCACATATCCAATTGCAGGTATATTTAATGTGTTGGCTGCATAGGCTGTTGCTACCAGGTGGTTAGAGTATGCCCCACCGAAAGTAATGATACTTTTATTTTTTTCTTTTGCTTCTTCCAGGAAATAGTGGAGTTTGAAGATTTTGTTTCCTGAAACTACCTGGTGAAGAAGGTCAAGCCTTGCTATCACAAGTTCAACCGGCACTTTACCGGTGACTGATATTTTGTGGAAGACAATTTGTAGGTCTTTAAGATCAAGCATTATTTACAGGTTGTTTCCTTTATTTTTGCAACTTATCTGATCAATTTAAAATATTTACAATGCAACCTACACTTTTAATATTAGCCGCAGGTATGGGCAGCAGGTATGGCAGCCTTAAGCAGACAGAGGGTTTTGGTCCCTCAGGTGAAACTATTATGGACTACTCCATTTTTGATGCTATCAGGGCAGGTTTTGGTAAAGTGGTTTTTATCATCCGCCATGATTTTGCTGAGGAGTTCCAGGCAAATTTTGATGCAAAGTTAGAGGGAAAAATCGCGGTAGAATACGTTTACCAGGAACTGGATTCTTTTGTAGAACCTTCAAATATACCCGAAACCCGAACCAAACCCTGGGGTACAGCCCATGCGG
This sequence comes from Ferruginibacter sp., assembly GCA_046590515.1. Classification (GTDB taxonomy): domain Bacteria; phylum Bacteroidota; class Bacteroidia; order Chitinophagales; family Chitinophagaceae; genus Ferruginibacter. The sequence continues at coordinate 7,659 of JBKJUT010000045.1, read as the reverse complement.
TGTATTGCGCCCGGGATGTAATAAGTGAACCATTTGCAATTATTAATGCAGATGATTTTTATGGCCAGGAGGCTTTTGAAAAAGCAGCCACATTTTTGCAAAGTGGTTTTAATGATAAGACGGCAGCCCTGGTAGGTTACCAGCTTAATAAAACATTAAGTGATCATGGGACTGTAAGTCGTGGAGTTTGTGAGACGGATGACAACCATAACCTGGTAGGTATTAACGAACGTACCAGCATTTCACGCCATGGCGATAAGATTAAGTATGAAGAAAACGGTCAACAGTATGAAGTGCCTGAAAATGCCAGTGTCTCCATGAATTTTTGGTGTTTCCATCCCTCCATTTTTTCTATCATCGGCAATTTATTAAAGCAGTTTGTACAAGAGAATAAAGATAATCCCAAGGCGGAATTCTTTATTCCAATTGTGGCAGATCATTTTATTAAAAAAGAAGGAGGAACCATTAAAGTCATTCCTACCCAGTCTCAATGGTTTGGAGTAACTTATAAAGAAGATGCACCCGTAGTTAAAGCAAGCCTGGATGAACTGATTGATAAAAAGATTTATCCTGAAGATCTTTGGAAATGATACTCATAAAAAAAACGGCTGCAAGAGCCGTTTTTTTTATGCCAATATATAATTAGTTTCCTTTTATCATAAAAACATAGTCTTGTACTTTCTTGATCTGAGTTTCGCGGTCTAAACCTTTTAGTGATCCGGCAGTAGTGATATGAATGTTCTGATAATCCTGTAATTTCTTAACTTCTTCAATTGCGCGGTAAATATTTGCAGATTTAATAGCGAACACCACTCCTTCTGCATTGGTTTCCATGCTTGTAATAATACCCAGTAATTCTCCTTTTTTATTAATGATAGGAGAGCCACTGTTACCTTCATTCACTGAGGTACTTAACTGGCAATAAATAGTGTCCAGTTGATAACCATTCTTCGCACTTATATATCCTTCACCATATACAATCTCCTGTTTAGGATAGCCCAACATAAAAACCTGTTCTCCCAACTCCGCATTGGTACGGCGAATTGTATAGGGAAAGGAGGGTAGTTTTTTAAAATCCTTATCAGTAATTTTTAAAATAGCCAGGTCGTTTTCTGTGTTTACATAAACCGATTTAGCCATGAACTGTTCACCTTTGTTATTTTCAACTATCAGGTTATGTTTTGCTTCATTAACCACGTGAGCATTTGTAACAATAAAATTATTTCCTGCATCTATCAGGAAACCCGTTGCCCTGAATTTTGAGTCAATGCGTGATTTAGGAATTGCAGGAGCGCCAGCCGTAATCATGGCTACTTTGGTTTTAAGTTTCTCTGTTTCCTGCTGCTGTTTATCGATCTGCCTTTCCTGCTGGTTGATTTTGCCAACCAATAAATTGATATTAGGATTTTTGTCAGTATGAATAGCTGAAATAACACTGGCAATGAAAAGAGAAACCAGCCCGGCAATGGAGGCGGCCACGGCTACAGTGCGCTTATATTTTTTCCAAAGGAAAACAACCCTTGCTTTACCTTTAAGTGTTTTAAATATGAGTCCTTCCTGGATAAGCTTAGCTTCAGTGTCTACCAGTTGATGCCTGAAATTTTTACCTGCACTGTAATTATCCAGTTCTCCTAAGAAAAATATATGCTCTACTACAGCCTGGTCAAGGTCAGGATTATTCTTCCTGATCTGCTCAAAAAAGTCAAGCTCCTCCGGAGACATTTCCCCGTTTACAAAACGTTCTACAGCATCTATAAGTAAAGTATCTTCCATGTTATATGTTTTTATATTGCGCAAAAAACAATTTTTTCAACCGCACCAGGCACTTGTATTTTTGAGTTTTGGCATTATCTGCATTTGTATACCCGAATTCCACAGCAATCAGCTGCATTTGTTTCTTATGAATGTAATAGGCCTCTAAAAGGCTTTTACAGGGTTCTCCTATTTTCCCCATGGCAGTTTCCATCAGTTGAAATTCCGATTGTTTCTTTTCATGAACCTCCATGTCCTCTTCAACTGACACCACCTCTTCTGCGCCATCTAGACTTATTGAAAACCGGTTGGAATTCTGTAACTTTTTAAGCCATAACCTTCTACAAATGGAATAAATATATGTTTTAAGCAGGCAGCTTAGTTCAAAGGTGTCCTGCCTAGACTTTTCAAACAGGACTATCATGGCTTCCTGGAAAATATCAGCGGCATCATCCGAAGTTCCACTGTTACTAAGTACCATTGAATGCACCATCTGGTAATTTTCCCTGTAAATCCTTTCAATACTGCCTTTATCCTCAGTGGCCAGGCCTTTCAGTAAAGCTTTTTCGTCTGTTATATTCACTTTCCAGTTATTAATACTATAATAATTATTAAGTAACCCAACAATTAAAAAAAAATTAAAAAGGGTGGGTTACCTTTTTTTATTCCGGGTATTAACATCAAATTATAATTTTAAATTAAAACAACAACAAAAATGAAAAAGTTATTAGCAATTGCTCTTATCGCTGCATCTTTCACAGCTTGTGATGGTGACAAAAAAGAAACCGAAACAATCGGTACTGACACAACAACTCAGGTTGTTTCAACTCAGGATACAGTAACTAAAATTACTGATACCACTGTTACCACTACAGTTGTTGATGGCAATAAAATGTCTGCTGATACTACTAAGCACTAGTAATATCTTTCGGGTAGAGTTCTTGCAAATCACCCATATATAATTCAGGCAAGTGAAAGGCCATCCTACAGGATGGCTTTTTTATTTTGTGGTTTAATGAGATGTATTTACATTTGTTTTACATTATGATGAATAACAACACATACAACTGGCAGTATTATTATGAAAATAATGAGCCTGGTCGTATGGTATAATTTTGAATTTACTCTTTAATATACATCCCGGCCACTAGCCGGGATTTTTAGTTTTAAAACAAGGAGATATGACTATCACGATAGTAGGGCTAGGATTAATTGGCGGTTCAATGGGGTTAAACTTAAAAGATCTCGGATACAATGATATTATTGGAGTGGATAATGACCCGCAACATGTTAGCCAGGCCCTGGAAAGAAATCTGGTCCACCGGGTAATACCATTTGCCGAGGCCGTTAAAGCTGCTGACCTGGTAATTATTGCTATTCCTGTGGATAGTACAGTAAAAATATTACCGGCAATATTAGACCTGGTAGATAAGCAGGTGGTGATGGACGTAGGATCTGCCAAAGGGATGATTTGTGCGTCGGTGGCGCTTCACCCAAATAGAGCCCGCTTCGTGGCCTCGCATCCTATGTGGGGTACAGAATTTAATGGGCCGCTGGCTGCGGTTAAAGGAGCCTTTGTAAACAAGGCAGCAGTGATTTGTGAGCGTGAGAAAAGTGATGCGGCAGCCTTATCAATAGTAGAAAAAATTTATGCACAATTATCTATGCATCTCGTATATATGGATGCACCTGCGCACGACGTACATACGGCTTATATCAGTCATGTGTCTCACATCACTTCTTTTGCCCTGGCAAATACGGTTCTGGAAAAAGAAAAAGAAGATGAAGCCATTTTTGAACTGGCAAGTGGTGGATTTGAAAGCACGGTACGTTTGGCCAAGAGTAATCCAAAAATGTGGTTACCTATTTTTCAACAGAACAGGGAAAATGTCCTGGATGTACTTAATGAACACATCAGCCAGCTGAAAAAATTTAAATCCTGCCTGGAAAAAGAAAATTATGAATACCTGGCAGAATTAATGGAACATGCCAATACTATCAGGCGGATAATAAAATAATCAAGGATTAAATAATAATTATGAATAACTCAATATTAGAAATATTTAATAAGAAAAACCTGCTAATCAGTGGCCCCTGCAGCGCAGAAACCGAAGAACAGGTAATGCAGACTGCTACACGGCTGGCGGCAACCGGTAAAGTGGACATGCTGCGTGCGGGCATATGGAAGCCAAGAACAAAACCCGGCTTGTTTGAAGGTGTGGGTAAACCTGGGTTACCCTGGTTATTAAATGCCAAAAAAGTGACCGGCCTGCCCACCAGTGTGGAGGTAGCTACAGCGCGTCATGTGGAAGAGGCCTTGCAATATGAAGTTGATATACTATGGCTTGGCGCCAGGACAACAGTAAATCCATTTAGCGTGCAGGAAGTGGCTGATGCTTTAAAAGGAGTTGATATCCCGGTTTTAATTAAAAATCCTATACATCCCGACCTGGAGTTATGGAGCGGGGCGATTGAAAGAATACAGAAGGCCGGCATAAGCAATGTCGGAATGATTCACCGGGGTTTTTCCTCCTATGGAAATACGGTTTACCGCAATGCACCTATGTGGCACCTGCCGATTGAAATGAAAAGACGCTACCAGGGAATGCCCATCATCTGTGATCCTTCGCATATATGCGGCAACCGCACCTTATTACAGGCAGTGGCACAAAAAAGTATTGACCTGGATTTTGACGGGCTGATGCTGGAAAGCCATATTGACCCTGATAATGCATGGAGCGATGCCAAACAACAGGTTACTCCTGAAAGGTTGCTGGAAATGTGGGAGACTCTGATCTGGCGTTCTGAAAATTCAAATGAAGTAGAATACATTACAGCTCTTACAGGATTAAGAGAGCAGATAAACCAGGTGGATGACGAATTACTTACTTTGATAGGGCAGAGAATGAAACTAGCTGACATGATCGGTGCGTATAAGCGTGACAATAATATTACTATTTTACAAACCAACAGGTGGAATGAAATATTATCCAAAGCTATCGGTAAAGGAGAGCAGCTTGGACTGAGCAAAGATTTTATTATACGATATTTTGATGCGGTGCACCTTGAAAGCATTAACCACCAGAATAAGATTATGAATGATTAATTTGAAATTACTAATGCGGAAAGTTACATACACATTTAACCGGAACAAGGTGGATTGCCTCTTTGATGCTTCTTTTATACAGGTCAGTAATTATGCCGCCACGGATAAGATCATTCTTGTGACAGATGACCACGTATATGCGCTGCACGAAGAAAAACTAAAAGGTTTTCCGGTGATTATATTGCCGCACGGGGAAGCTAATAAATGCCAGGCTACTATTGATACCATCCTGGTTCGCTTACTGGAGCTTGAAGCCGATAAAAATACTCTGCTGGTTGGTATAGGTGGAGGGGTGGTAACTGATATGGCCGGTTATGCTGCGAGTATCTTTAAGAGAGGGATGCGGTTGGGATTGGTACCAACCTCCTTACTGGCAATGGTAGACGCAGCTATCGGGGGAAAGAATGGAGTTGATATAGGTATGTATAAAAATATGGCAGGCACCATTTACCAGCCAGAATTTATTTTATATGATTATGATTTCCTGGATACTTTGCCGGTTAAGGAATGGGTGAATGGCTTTGCAGAAATCATCAAACATGCCTGCATAAAAGATAAGTTACTGTTTGCAATGCTTGAAAAATATACATTGCACGACATCCAGGCTGATAAAACCTTAATGGCTGAACTTATTGAAAAAAATGTATCCATTAAAATGGAAATTGTCACTACTGATGAGCTCGAAATGGCTGACCGGAAATTGCTCAATTTCGGACATACTGTAGGCCATGCCATTGAAAATTTACACGGTCTGCCGCACGGGCATGCCGTCAGCATCGGTATTGTTGCTGCATGTAACCTTTCGGAGAAACTAAATGGGTTTACATTCGCCGAAGCCCGCCGGGTGGTACAATTACTTTCACATTACCATTTACCCGTTGATATAGAAACTGAACATGAAAAAGTATACGACATACTCAAAATGGACAAGAAGAGAGAAAATACCGATATGCATTTCGTGTTATTAAATAAAATCGGTGATGCAGAGGCTAAAAGAGTACCAATGAGTTATTTACAGGAAAATTTAAAATACATTCTGTGATCGCTACTGTATCTCCTTCTGATATTCATGGAATCGTTCTGGTGCCGCCCAGTAAGAGCGCTATGCAGCGCGCCTGTGCTTTGGCCCTGCTTAATAAAGGGATTACCATAATTAATAATCCCGGAAAAAGTAATGATGATCTTGCTGCGCTGGCAATCATCCGGAATTTAGGAGCGGGTGTGGTGGAGGAAGAATCGGGAAGCCTGTTGATCCGGAGTACCGGAATAGTTAAACCCCGCGGAGATATCCATTGTGGTGAAAGCGGCTTGTCTTTACGCATGTTTACCCCACTGGTTACGTTAGGAGGGAATGTTGCTAAAATTACCGGGGAAGGCAGCCTGTTAAAAAGGCCGGTTGATTTTTTTTTAGAGGTCTTTCCACAATTGGGTATAAAGGTGCAATCTGTTAATGGCTTACTTCCATTGGAAATTGAAGGCAAACTTAAACCCGCCTCCATTGCTATCGATGGTTCGGTAAGTTCACAGTTCCTGACAGGCTTATTATTTGCCTTTGCGAGTGAAACAAGTAAACAGGTAACCATAACCGTTACTAATTTAAAAAGCAAACCTTATATTGACCTGAGCCTGGACATGCTTCGTCATTTTGGCTACCGTGTAGACAACCATAATTATACTTCATTCATAATTTATCCCGTTCTCAAAAATGAAAAAATGGTCATTTACGATACCGAAGGTGACTGGAGCGGTGCAGCTTTCCTGCTTGTTGCCGCTGCCATTAAAGGACAGGTAACTGCCAGCGGTATCCTGCTAGATAGTGCCCAGGCAGATAAAGCAATTTTAGATGTATTACATTTATGTGGTATCACAGTTGAATGCAGTAGCCGGTCAGTGAAGGTAACAGCACCTGCTGTATTGCTACCTTTTTCATTTGATGCCACAGATTGCCCGGATCTTTTTCCGCCTTTGGCAGCGCTGGCAGCCTATTGCAAGGGAACTTCTGTAATCAAGGGGACTTCGAGGTTAAAGGCCAAAGAAAGCGATCGCGCCTATTCGCTGAGTGATGTGTTTACAAAACTGGGAGTGCCGGTTGAATTAAGAGAAGATGAAATGCACATTACAGGCGGTCAGCCATTATTGGCGGTGGAAGTAAATGGCCACCATGACCACCGTATTGTAATGGCGGCAGCAGTGGCGGCTTTAGGCGCACAGGGAAAGGTAAGCATCACCGGCGCAGAAGCTGTTAACAAATCTTACCCGACCTTTTTTGAGCAACTTCAGAAAGTAGGTGCCCATATATCTTTAAGCGATAAATAAAATTTATGAACTGTTTTGGAAAATTGTTACGTATACAGATTTTTGGTGAATCACATGGAACAACAGTTGGTTGTATACTGGATGGTTGCCCTGCCGGTATACCTCTGGTTATAAATGATTTTGAAGCAGACCTTGAAAGAAGAAAAGGAGGAATTCAAAAAGGCACAACCCCCCGAAAAGAAGAAGATGTTCCGCAAATAGTAACCGGACTCTTTAATGGTTTTACTACCGGATCACCGCTTACAATTTTGTTCTCCAATAATAATACACGGAGCAGCGATTATGAGAAGCAAAGAAACATACCCAGGCCCGGGCATGCTGATTTTGTGGCTGGAATGAAATTCGGAGGTTTTGAAGATTATCGCGGGGGAGGGCATTTCAGTGGCAGGCTGACAGTAGCGTTGGTGGCAGCAGGTGTTATGGCAAAAAAGATTTTGGCTATTCACCGGGTGACTTGCACCTCAACTATCATCGAGATAGGTGGA
>JBKJUT010000307.1:0-6086 GCA_046590515.1 Ferruginibacter sp. | reverse complement strand
AATTCCCGTTTTAATTTTTGCAAAACTTGCAATAATAAGTTTGTTATTTTGTATGCATTCCTTCTATGTGCCTGTTTAGTATCATGCAGGGCAAAAAACTTTCAACAATTAAGTTTTACAATATTTTCATTTCAACTCTTCGGTTTTGTGCCCTGCCTTCAAAGGTTTTATTATCAGCAACAGGGTTTGTAGACCCAAAGCCTTTCGCAGTTAATCTTTCCTTTTCAATACGGTTTTTTACTAAGTAATTTATAACGCTGCCGGCCCTTTGCTGGCTCAATCTTTGGTTGGTGACGGGATTACCTGTATTATCTGTATAACCCTGGATCTCCAACTTCGCATCTGGATTGTCTTTTAAAAATTGAATCAATTTTTCCAGGTCGGGTGAACTGGCAGCTTTTACCCCGGACTTGCCTGTTTCAAAAAAGAGCTTGTTCAGCAATATGTTTTTTCCGGCAGTAGCTTCTTCTATACCCAATTGCAATTTTACGTACAGGATGGCGCTCCTGTTTAAACCCATTGTACTTACATTTTCTATATTTGAAATGTGGCCGCTTTTTTTCCCGGCAATTACAAAATCACTGGCAGCTTCCAGTTGTGTACTGAACCCCCCATTTACTCCACTGTTGGTGATAGACGTACTGCCTAGCGTTTTATTGGTTATAGTTACCTCCACATTCCCAACAGGTACATTGGCAGATTTATCAAAGGTGTTACCTGCCAAAGTAAACCTGGGGTCGTTATGAGTTAGTAACACATTTACCTGGTTTCTGTTGCTGCTGAATTCGGATGAAAATAGGGCTACTTGGGAAGCCTCGATATTATTCAATATTCCCGAAACATTATAATTACCTGCCACTTTACCACTGAAAATAACCAACCCTTCTGAATTCGTAGTCCCGTTATAAATATTACCTGAACTGCTTTTCAGCGTTACAATTACATTTAACAGCGGCTGCCCTGTTACCTCATCTTTTACATTTACCACTACATCATTGACGACTGGTTTTATTTCTTCCAATACAGGCGGTATAACCACTTCGGCTGGTATCGCTTTTTCTTTTGAGGGTTGAGTCGTTTTTGTTTTACCAACATTTGTGGCAATGCCAATACTATAGTAGAGTTGATTGCTTATAGTATTATTAAAAGCTTTCCGGTATTCAAAAGTGGTTAATATAAAGGCTTCTTTAAATAAATTTACCTGGACTCCGGCCCCGGGTAAAAAACTAAAGCCATGTATATCTTTATACGAACTGAAATTTACTTTAGTGATTAAAAACGGATCAAACAGAGAATTATCTGCAAAAAGTTTTATATGAATTCCAGTATTTATATCAAGGAGAAAATTATTGCTCCCATAAAAAATGCCGGAGGGTCGTTGGTAATCTATCCAACTTGCATTTACTACTCCTACGGCGTCAATTTTTTTGCTGAGTCCCCAAAGGCCAACTATTCCAAAACCGCCTTGCAGGTTATTTGGCTTACTCCACAAATTGTTTTTTAATACATAATCTAAATTGTTTGCTTTGATGTGTTGAGCTGTTGCAATATCATTATAAAAAAAATGAAGTCCGATTGTAAGTGGTTTTCTTTGATTAATCGATTGTGCATAAATACCTGTCCATAAACCGATGCATAATATTGAAAGAATAAAATTTTTCATACTATAATTTTATACTTATTACTTAATAATTTTATTTACCACACTAAAAACCCTTGGCTCACTTCTGCCTAAATTATTCGCATCCTGTGCAGGATATGGCACTCCTCTGCTATCCAAAGTCTGTATGGTCCATATAAACCGGTGTTGCCTTCCATCTTTAAAACCTATTTGTGGCCGCCATATATATTGTGTTACCAACCGTAAATCCGTTAACAGTATAGGCTGGTTAGAAAGCAAAGCCTGCAAAGGTTTCTGGTCTTCCATAATTTCAAAAACCTGCAACCGATATGTTCCTAAATCCCGGGTAAAAGGTATAAGATTGCTCCACCTGAATATTATGGCTGTTTGTGCAATGTTGACATCCAGCGAATCGTTTTCGTTCGGTGAAAGCAGGTATGGTAACTGGTAATTGACCTGGGTAAACAGACGTATAACAGGCTGCTGCAAAAGGTTACTATCATTAAATGCATTCAGCACTCTGATTACAATATAATATTGACCTGCAGGCAATTTTCCACTGCTGGCCAAACTTTGGAGGTTACCTGTAAACTGCAGATTATCCAGCTGCAATACCCGGTTTATAGGAATAATATTCACCCCGGGATTTAGAGTCTGCCTTTGAGCCGAAGCGTTGTTGCTGATGGCAAAGGAATTACCATTGGCATCCTGCAACTGAGTAGCGATTTTTATAGTTAACCCTTGTGCAGCACCGTTACTGGATATGATCAGTTGTCCCACTGCACCATTATTCCAATCACTTAAATAAGATGTCGGCCGGCTGTTTAAAATAAGATTGGCCGTGATTTGCGCCCGGGCTGCAGGTGGCAAAAGAAACGAAGCAATTAAACAGACAAAAAAAGGCTTTATAATTAATTTCATATTATACATGTTGATATGATATTCTATTTCCCAAACCTGAATTGCAATGATGTGTGAAAAGTACTTTCCAAATACCTGGCTCCCAGCAATGGCGGTATCGGTGACAATATATTTCCGTACCTGTAAACGTTGCCGGACATGGCCGTATTCCAGGTAAGCATTTTATTAAGTTTGACATCGGCGCCCAGTGTTGCCAGAAGATTTTTATCTGAAGTATTTGGGTTCACGGTAGTGATGTTATATTGCAGTTGACCACGCAGCCCTACTTTCTTTTTCGGCAGGTTCCAGCCGAGGCTGGTACTGGCTGATAATATTCCGATTTTCGAAGGAAAGGATGATGAATTATAGAAGTACATCACGCTAAAATCGGGGCTCAGGTTAGGCTTACTGAATATAGAAGGTGCATAAAGCAATAACCCGGTATGCGTATTATTGCTTGTAAAAAAAGGAAATATGAAAGTTGTTTCAGTGTATTTACTCCAGTTATAATTTAAACTAACCAGGTTACTCATTTTGGAAGTTTGCCAGGTATACGTCGGGTTTATGCCCAAATCGTTTCCTACATTTCTTACTGCCCCAAGGCCAGACGTGGTAAAACCATAATTATTATAACTGGCATTTACACTAAGGTGATCATTTAACTGAGAAAACAAATTTGCATTTCCAATGATTTGCTTAGTGCGTGGTCCGGCAGCCTGGCTCCAGTTGCCAAAGCGCTGGCCAATGCTGCCCACAAAATTTATTTTATTTTTCCACGCATTAAACTTGGTGTTTACTGTATATTCCATCCGGTCGTTTTGTACAAAGGGATAACCCATTGTATTGTAACCGGCGCCAAGCCATTTCATGCCGGCTCCCAATTCAAGGTTTTTAGATTTTTTACCCATCCCCACCTGTATTGCATGATCATGATAGCTGCTCATATTGGTATTGAGCAGTGGTTTGAAATCCTTCACAACAGGGCTTGGTGCTGCTGCTGTTTTATCCCTGGTGGTAAAGGTGGATGCCAGCTCAGTTTGCCCGAACCAGCCTTTTGAATATGTGAAATTTGCCGCGAAACTCACAATTACATTTTCCTGCGGCTTGGGCGTAGTAGCCGAAGATGTTGAAATAGGCGCAGCAATACTGTTAACTTCATCTTTACCTTTTACAATATTAAAGCCTGCAAAATAAACACCTTCCTTTTCCAGACCGATTTGTCCCATTGTAACATTACGTTTATATGCACCTGCAAAATCAGGTGGTGTTCCGGCTCCCGTATATGGCTGAAACGCTTGCTGGCTCACACCATGGAATAATTTAAACCTGTACTTTCCGGGTTTTAGACTGAAACCATAACCGAAAGCCCCAATATCTCCCGTACTCAATTCGCTATATTTTAAATATTGTGTGCCCAATTGAACCTCCGCCCATTTATAGGTTGGGTTTATACCAAAACTGTTTATTGGATTACTAATCCATTGCCCAAATGTTTGTTTTGGAAATCCGGGCAGACTGCCAAATCCAAAAGGTACGCCTCCAAAATTGTTACGCATAGGGCTGAAGTTGAAATTGAAAGGAATTTTAAAATTTCCGGCACTAATAGTAGGTTGAAAATTAAAGCGCACCAGGTTCCAGGGCTTGCGGGGAGTATAAAAAGATGGTGTTTTTGGATTGGTTGTTAATCCATATCCATCGTATGATACGCCGGCATTACCTGAAATTTTGACGGGGGATTTGACCTGGGCTGATAAATGTGAAGCGAGTGATATAAAAACTATAGTTATCCCTTTTGCTGTTAAATTCTTTTTCATGGTGGTTTTTTAAAAAAGATACTGGACGCTTAAAGCATAGATTGTTGTTTGTGTATATTAATTGACATCCGGAAAATATTGTTCTTTTTATTACTTTCCGCATACCAATGATTTGGATCAATCTCTATTTCTAAAATATATTTACCGGTTTTTAAATTTTTGGGTAGCTGCAGGTACTGCCCTTCGTAAAGCATACCATAAGTATCATATCCTCCCACACTGATTCCTTGTTTATTAAAATTACAGGTCGGATAATAGCCCATCCCATAGTTAGGCATATCTTCACCATACATTTTTCCATTGAATTTGCTTAGACTGTCATTCTTCAAAAATATCCCGGTTGTAAATAAACAATAGCTTACTTTTTGTCCTTTTGAAATTGTCTTTTTGTGTCTTTTTAATTTTTTAATCAACCGGAATTCTACCCAATCGTCCACATGAAAGTGGTTATGCCCTTGCAAATTTTCAAAATACATAGTACCTGCATCACGTTCAATAAAAGTCAGAGAATCGCCGGTTTTTGAATAAACTTTCTGTTTAACTTTAAGCCTGCTCATTTTTCCATCAGGACAAATTTCAGAACTGTCAACTTTATTACCATTACAGAACCATTCCTTGCTTGCTGAAATTTCCATTGGACCAAATCCAATATTCGCAATAGTAGCAGCAAGTCTTAACTGACCCGGATAAGTTTTGTCATCCCACGCATATTCCTGAACCTGGTTTTTAGTAAAGAAAGGAACAATAACAAGATCCGGTAATAATTTACAATACTGTTTTCCATCTTCACATTCACAAAGTCCAATATTTTCAAAAGCACATTTTTTGATAAGGGTAGTGTGGGCAGGTTTATTTCCAAAAATTAACCGTATACTGTCCAAAAAACCTGCTTCTCCGTTGTGTAAATCTTCTATGTACAGTTTCCAAATACCATTTGGATTTTGCCCGTGGTTCAAAAACTCCAATTGTCCATCAGGCCTGAAATCTCCTGTAAACGGAGCCTTGGATGCACTGATTAATCCGTCCCTTCCAAATTGGGAAAACTTTGTATGAATGTAATTTTTACCACTATCTTTTCCATTTCTGTTGGTAAGCCAGATACTTGCGCCGCCGGGATCTTCCAAGGTAATTTTTAAATCACTTACCCGGTTATGATGCAACGTTAATAATGCTGCTTCCAACCCAAATACAGAATCTGCTGTTACGGGCAGTCCGCTTACTTCAATATTAAACTCCTGGCGGAAGTAATAGCCATAGTAATCATAAAGCGCGTGCCCTTTGGCCGAAAAAATTTGTGCATTTGTTTCAAGGTTGCTTATTATACATAAAGTAAACATCAGCAATAGATACCTGCTGATGTTTACATATTTTATTTTTTTAATGAAGTATTTTATATTTCTGTATGTCATTTTCTTTTATCAATTGAGCTTTATCATACGGGGGCCAGTTGGGATTTACCTTCGGAATCAGTTTAAATGTACCGCATATCATTTGTACACACTCTATGCATTTTGCATCCTTAAAAGTAAACTTCAAACAGACATATGCACTCACTTCACAACAATTCAGTTCAGTAACTGTTGGTAAAGAAAGTTGAATATTCAAACTTGCTGAGGATGGCATCAATAAAGTTCCGTTATTATAAATAGCCTCTCTGTAATCCGCCGAAATAGTTCCTGTTGGCACACCCAGGTTGCCGGTTAAAGTCATGGGCGATCCATTTAAGTTTGCAGTCAATATATTTCCCCATG
>JBKJUT010000236.1:0-7311 GCA_046590515.1 Ferruginibacter sp. | reverse complement strand
ATAAACGGCTTCCTGCCCCTCCCCCTAAAATTAATGCCAATACTTGCTTACTGATCATAATAAAATTGTTTTATACACTTCTGAATATTTTTCGGCACTGTGCTCCCAACCCGTATCCAACTGCATCATCCGGAGCCTGAGTTGCTTCAAAATCTTTTTTTCTTTATAAAGATCTATTGCCCTTCCGATTGAATATACGATATCTTCTACAGATGCATTTTCAAAGGTAATACCATAGCCGCCAGGGTTACCTATATCAATAACCGTATCTTTTAATCCACCGGTTTTGCGCACTACCGGTACAGTGCCATAACGCATCGCATAAAGCTGGTTTAAACCACAAGGTTCTACCCTGCTGGGCATAAGTAAAAAATCCGCGCCGGCATACATCTGGTGACTGAGTGTTTCATTGTATCCAATCTGTGAATTATAGTAGCCGACACCCCCTTCACCTAGTAACTGCAGTGATGCTTCCACTCTCGTATCGCCGCTGCCTAAAATTAAAAAACTAAATGTATTCTTCCATTTAATGAATGCAGCTTTAATGGCCGGTGCCAGGAGATCAGCAGCTTTTTCCTGCACCAGACGACCAATGAATACGAACAAAGGCAGGTCTACAGCCAGGTTAAAATCGTTACAAAGTTTCTTTTTATTGAGTGCCTTCCCGGCTTCTACATCCTTAACTGAAAAGTTATCAAGAACGAGGGTATCAGTCTGGGGGTTCCACACTGAGTAATCAATACCATTGATAATACCGGTGCATTTGGCACTTTCTGCGCGTATCAGACTTTCCAGGCCATTGGCTTCATGCATAAGTTCCTGCATGTATCCGGTACTGACAGTTGTTACTGCATCTGCACATTTAATACCGCAGGCCAGGGGGTTAACGGTATGATCCCATTCCAGCAAGCCCCATTTCCATGTATCCCAGGTTGGAAGCAAGGCGGCTTTTTCCCAGCCGATCCATCCCTGGTATTGGGCATTATGAATTGTCAGCACTGTTTTAATTCCGGCCAAATGCCGGTAGGCAAAACAATGTTTCAGCATAAAAGGCAATAAGGCAGCCTGGTGATCATGTACATGTAATATATCAGGCTGGTGTTGCCAATGACTCAACCATTCGGCAGTTGCGATCTGGAAAGCAATATAGCGGTCGCTGTCATCATCATATCCGTAGATTTTTTCGCGATCCAGCAGTCCATTTATATCTATACAATACAGGTCAAAGCCCAAACTGTTGCCTGTTTCTTTTATTATTGTGAAATCAAATTGATAATTACCACTGCTGTAATTTCCTTTATGAACTACCTCCCAGGTGTTATCATACAGAAACTTCATTCGGTGCATGGGCATTACTACCTTGGCAATATGGCCCAACTGCTGTTGGTATTTAGGTAGAGCCCCGACTACATCTGCAAGTCCCCCTGCTTTTGCCACCGGATAACATTCGGCGCTAACGTGAACTATTTCCATTCCTGTGTATTTTGAATGAATGTAAGAAGGTTCTGCCGAACATTCAACAGGAATGCAATAAACGTATAATCAAAAATTAGTTCAAATAAAAAATGTGGTGCTGGGTTAAATTTTATTATTTTCAACATTCAAACCAAATCATATGGCTTTAGCTCAAGGCAAATCTACTTCCGGCACTACATCTTTCGCCGGTGCTCCTACAAATTACGGAGCTTTAGGAACCCTCGTGACCGTATTCTTCTTCTGGGGATTTATCGCGGCAGGTAACAGCGTATTCATTCCCTTTTGTAAGCATTATTTTCATTTAGACCAGTTTCAAAGCCAGCTTATTGATTTTGCTTTTTACACAGCGTATTATGTGGGAGCCCTGGTACTTTTTGCCTATGGTTCTTTCGGCGGCAAAGACCTGGTAGGCAAGTGGGGATATAAAAAAAGTATTGTGTACGGCTTATTGTTTTCAGCCCTTGGTGCACTGGCCATGATTATTGCTGTTAATTCAAATACTTTTTCCGGGATGCTGGTAGGGTTATTTATTGTGGCATTAGGCTTTTCACTTCAACAAACTGCAGCGCAACCTTTTGCCATTTCACTTGGAGATCCTGCCACGGGCACGAGCCGTGTAAACCTTGGTGGAGGTATCAACTCTTTCGGAACTACGATCGGGCCCATAGTAGTGGCCTTTGCACTCTTCGGTACCACTGCTGCAATGACAGATGAAAAGATAGCCGCATTGAGTTTAAGCAAAGTGATTACTTTATACAGTTTTGTCGGCGGCTTATTCATTGCGGCCGCTGCTTTATTTTATTTCAGTAAAAAAGTACCATCCGGCATATTGCTGGAAACTACTGAAAAGGCCAATAAAGCTTTGTATACTCTCCTGGTGATGTCAGGCCTTTTGTTTATGATGTTTGTACCTGTGTTCAGCAGTTATAAGAGTGAAGAAGCCAAAAAAATCGAACAGTTGTCTGCCCTGGTTGCCCCGGTAAACAGCCAGATAGAACAGATACAGCATGACTCACGTGGTGCCACAGCCGAAATGGTTGCGGCCGGTAACGGTAAGATAGCACAGTTAAGAGAATCGATACAGAGCCGGAACGATGAAATAGCTGCAATAAAAATTCCCCTGGAGAAATACAGGATGCGTTGGTTACTCGGTGCCCTGGCTGTAGTAGTGTTAGGATTGTTAGGAAGTAATATGAGTGCCAGGAAAAGCCCGGATGGCTGGGGTGCAATGAAATACCCGCAACTGGTATTAGGGATGCTGGCAATATTCGTTTACGTGGGAGTGGAAGTAGCTATTGGCAGTAATTTAAGTGAACTGTTGAAACAGCCTGAATTTGGAGGATTGCAATCATCTGAAGCACCACCTTACGTGGCAATGTATTGGGGTAGCCTGATGATTGGAAGATGGGCTGGTGCAGTAACTGCTTTTAATTTTTCTAAAACAAATAAATTGTTATTGCAGATCATAATCCCTCTCATAGCCTTTGGTATCATCATTGGGGTGAACACGATCGCGAAGTACGACATGAGACCTTTATATTATTACATCGTGTGTGTGATCATTCAGATCATTGCTTTTTATATCAGTGACAACAAGCCGGCACGCACCCTTATGATATTTGGAATATTAGGTTTACTGGCTATGGTAATTGGAACTCAAACTACCGGGATGATTGCCATTTATGCTTTCCTGAGTGGCGGCTTATTCTGTTCGATAATGTGGCCGTGTATTTTCAGCCTGTCTATTGCCGGGTTAGGAAAATACACCACACAGGGTTCAGCCTTCCTGATTATGATGATCCTCGGCGGTGGAATTATTCCTCCAATCCAGGGAAAACTTGCTGATGTAATCGGTATTCATCAATCTTACTGGATCCCCGTTATCTGTTTCGGCTACCTTGCCTTTTTTGCTATTGCTGTCAAGGGGATATTGAAGAAACAGGGTATTGATTACGATAGCCCGGAAGAAGTTGATTTGCTGGCTTCAGCGCCGGAAGCAGGATTTACCGATCCGGACCTGACTAAAATTTAAAGTTTTGACTAAGATGACTGACGAACAAATGGCTGTTGGGATCGACATTGGCGGCACCAACACCGTTTTCGGAATTGTAAATCACCGGGGTAATATAAAATACCGTGGGGCTTTGTCTACTACGGACTATGAATCTCCGGAGGAATTTGTAATTGCATTAAAGAAGGCGCTCACTCCTGCCATAGAAGAGGTGGGAGGAATGAAGAGAATCCAGGGTGTGGGTATTGGCGCTCCAAATGGTAATTTTTATACAGGCACAATCGAGTATGCGCCAAACCTTCGATGGAAGGGTATCATCCCGCTTGCGGATATGATCAGCAAACATTTTAATATTCCTGCCGCTTTGACCAATGATGCCAATGCGGCTGCAGTGGGTGAAATGATGTATGGTGCTGCCCGTGGGATGAAAGATTTTATCATGATTACCCTGGGTACAGGTGTGGGTAGCGGGATCGTGGCTAACGGGCAACTGGTGGTTGGGCATGATGGATTTGCCGGCGAACTGGGTCATGTAACGGTGATACCTAACGGCAGATTTCACCCGGGTACAGGTTTTCATGGTTCACTGGAGAGTTATGCAAGTGCTACCGGTCTCACGAGGACTGCACAGGAATTTTTAGAATCATCACAGGAAGCAAGTCTTCTGCGCGACATCCCTGCTGCGGAACTTGACAGCAAAGAGGTATATAACGCTGCTATGAAAGGTGATCCCCTGGCTAAAAAAGTATACGAGTTAACTGGTAAAATATTAGGTGAGGCTTTAGCCAACTTCGTGATGTTCTCTTCTCCCCAGGCAATTATCTTATTTGGAGGCCTCACAAAAGCAGGAGACCTATTATTAAATCCTGTACGGGAACACATGGAAAAAAATGTGCTGCCTATTTTCAGGAATAAAGTTAAGCTGATCTTTAGTGAATTAAAAGAGTCTGATGCAGCTATACTCGGCGCCAGTGCCCTTGTTTGGGATATTACAGCCAAATAGACCAATAATAAATAAGGCACCAAACGGTGCCTTATTATACTTTTTAAAAAGAAATGTTTTATTACTTTACTTTTAAAACAGGCTTTAATTTATAGCCGCCCTGCTCCTGCTTAATAGATAGGGCTGCATCAAAATCAATTACCAATGTCTCAATAGTAGCCTGTAGGTTCTTGCTGACTTTAATTTTCAACCCTGATTCAGAACCACTTGGAATGGTAAGCGGGTAACTGATCCCGTTAACTACAACTCGGTTATTGCTGCCTAACACAAAGCGGACTTCCTTAACCATACCTGTCGGTAAGGTACCGGTGCCAAGTAACGTATCTACACCATTTTGTAAACTAAGTAAATTGTAAATTCCGGCATTGGTTTGTAAAGATACCCAACCATTTTCTGATGTATCCTGGCGTACTTTAACCAATACCTGGCGGATATCTACAAATACAGAATCCATTGCAATGGGCTGGTCAGTTAACCTGAGATGTAATGTGGATTCGGAAGGATTGTCTTTGCTGCATGAAATAAATACCACAGCGGCAATAAGGATCACAGCCATGAAGGCTAAAAGGTTCTTTTTCATAATGGTTCATTTAGGTTTCCCATGCATATAGTAAAACCATGCCATAAATGCCCATCTTGAATTAAAGTGACCGGTTTTAGAGTGATTTTATGAGAAAAACGGCCGGTGTCGGGCGTTCAGTCCCTTTTTCAGAGGGTGTGATGGTTTTTTTGCCGTTAATCAGAAGGCTGCTGCTGCCACCTCCATCCATGTTGAGCGCTTCCTGGCAACCCAGTTGCTGAAGTATCTGTGCCTCCTGTTTAAGGGTAGCACCTTCGGCCAGACCTGGATACCTGCCTTGTATCACAAGCACTACCAGTTCTCCACGCGGAGTATAACCCATGGCAGTTCGCGGATGCTTGTCGTGTATAGCCTTTCCGGTAAACATTCTCTCTTCTTCATTGGTAACAGTTACCCGGCTATCCTGCACCAGTACCGGGCCACCCCCTACTGCAGTCTGCATTTTCCATCTTTTGAACCTGGCTGGCGGCAAAGACTGGGCAGCATAAACATAACGGCAAGCTGTATCCGAACACACCCAGGCTACGTCCGGCTTCCGGCCAGACTTTATTCCTATAGCGCCGCGTAAAATCCGTTCATCAATGAACTTACTCGTCGTATCACCTTTTACCTGCCTGACTTTTCTTACGGTATGGGCAAGTATTTTTTTATCCCGGATGACCAGGTTCAGATTCTGATTGGTTTCAAATGAAAAGAAAGTGCAGTTAACAACCAGAAGTGGTTGGTGGTTTTTTTCGAAAAACTGTGTAGGTGTCAGCCGCCTTTGAAAAGTAGTGTCTGTAGTGAATTGCAGGTTTTTATCCTTCAGGTTGGCGATAGCATAATAAGCAATATTAGGCCGCCCGTCCAGGGAATCTGTTGTTTTGTACACATGAAAACCCTGAGGCAATGGTGCATATTCAGAATCAACATTAAACCAGGAAAGCTGCGCATTTACCGGCCCCGCTGCCATTAAAAAAACGAGTAAATGATACAGGCTGGCTCTTTGCATATTATAAAAGCATTTTCTCTTCCATCCATTTGTTCCTCCCCCATCCCTGGATCACATGTTTTTCGCTATGGTAAGAAGAACGTACAAGTGGACCGCTTTCTACATAATCCAGGCCAAGGTTGTAGCCTATCTCCCTGTACTCAGCAAATTCGTCAGGGTGAACAAACCGTTGCACGGCCAGGTGTTTTTTGGTAGGTTGAAGGTATTGACCTATGGTAACCACATCTACCCCGCAATTATACAGGTCTGTGAGGGTTTGTACTATTTCTCCTTTTTCTTCACCCAGGCCCAGCATGATACCACTTTTTGTTCTCATGCCACCCTCTTTCAGAATTTTAAGGGTTTCCATACTTTGCCAGTATTTTGCCTGCACCCTCACTTTGCGGGTAAGCCTTTCCGTAGTTTCGATGTTATGACTAACTACATCCGGGTGTGCATCAATAATACGCTGGATATTAGCCTTCTCACTTTTAAAGTCGGGCACCAGGGTTTCCAGGGTTGTACCAGGGTTAAGGGCTTTTACTGCTTTTATGGTGTTGTACCAGATTATACTTCCCCCATCTTTTAATTCATCCCTGTCCACCGACGTAATTACTGCATGTTTCACTTTCATGAGGTGTATAGCTTCGGCTACGCGTTGTGGTTCATCCCAATCCACCACATCCGGCCTGCCTGTTGCCACCGCACAGAATCCGCAGCTCCGGGTACAGATATTTCCCAAGATCATGAATGTAGCTGTGCCGGCTCCCCAGCATTCGCCCATATTCGGGCAATTACCGCTTTCACAAATAGTATGAAGTTTATGCGTATCCACCAAACCCCTGACATGCTTATACTCTTCACCAATAGGTAATTTAACCCTGAGCCAGTTTGGCTTCTTAATCTTTTGTTCTTCTATTATTCCGGGCATTGTAAAAATGTAGATTAGTTTTATTTACGGCGACCAAATATGATAGCAACTGTGGCTGAAAGAAAAAAGCTGCGTTTTTCCAGGTTGAACATCTGTTGCACCGGTTTGCTGTAATATTCCACCGCTAATCCTACTTCCAGGGCATTGATCATTTCATTATACTTTCCGTAATCAAATCGGACTGCAGGCTTCAGGTAAATACCCGGGTTAATCTTTGTTTTGTTCCAGCCTGTACCAAATCCAGGGCCGCGGTAATAAATGCCGTTCAGAAATGCAGTACTATCCTCAAAATAACTGGTATAAGCCCTTTTGCCATTAAACTCAAGGTCTATCATATAAG
>JBKJUT010000239.1:0-2716 GCA_046590515.1 Ferruginibacter sp. | reverse complement strand
GGCGCATCTGTACAATATTGCCATCCCCATCCAGGTCATCAAAGCCATCTTCATCCACCAGGCCATCCATATCGTTATCAATCGGCACCACACCGGAACGGGGTGTGTTTGGGTTGTTGGGCTTTTTGAAAAAGGCATCCCGGGCATCCGGATTAATAGTAGGGATAATATAAAAGATTTTATCAGCCAGCAGTTCCTGTATGAATTTAGTGTCCGCAAAACTTTCAGTAAGATACCAGGCGGTATATAATGAAAACTCGCTGCCTTGTACTTCATTTGAATGTATATTTCCATCTATGTACATCCCGGGTTTACGCGAAGGGTCGCCTTTGGTATAATCGGTTATGGCAATGCACCACATTTCCCGGCCATCATACGATTTGCCTAGAGATTCCAGGCGGGCAAGCTTTGGATATGCCTTTGCAATCTTTTTTAATATATCAGCCAGGCCCTCGTAATCATTGTAACGGTTCCAGCTAACTACCACTTTTGGATTAACCGGCGTGCCACTCGCTTTATAAACCTGCTGACTGGTTTGAGCCTGCAGCGAACCTGCTAAAAATAATGAGAGAAGAAGCGTAACTATTTTCATGAAGTAAGATTATAAAATGATTGATGATTTTACAGTACCGGTAGAAGGGCTCCCGGCCTCCAGGATCACAGTTCCATTACCTTTTAACAACCACTGTAATTCACGGCTGCTGAATCCATCGAGTATACCTAACAACTGAATCTTTTTACCACTGATCACCTGGACATTTCCGTTGATTTTTACATTTATCTTTTTAACCCAATAACTTCTTTCACCAATTTTTGTGTGAGAAGGCAATAAGCCGCTGTTGATAATGGTTGCAGTTACCCGTGTGATATCTTTACTTACTTTTTCTTTTATCACCTGGGAAATTTCGACAGTGGGTTGAAGGCTCGCCAGCCGGCATAAGAAAGCAGTATGTGTTGTCACCAGGCTGTCGGTAAGTGAGAAAGGAGGGTTTGTCATAATGAAAGGATCCGGTCCACCAATTTCTACCTGCTGGCCGGGAAAATCAGGATGCTGGTATTTCATCCAGGGTGTGAAACCAACAGGAATATTATTTGCTGCGGCCCACTGAAAATATTCACCTACCGAATCTTTTACTGCAGTAGAATCCGCTTTTTTTGATTTGTCAGCAATGGCTTTAGGCACATGCCAGCCGGGAGTGCTGAAACTGAACCGGCCATAATGAAAGTAGGCCCAGGAAAGAAGGTCTCCGCCTGCAGGAATGGTTTTAGGCGCATCCTTCATCCGGGTGGCTTTATTATATAGGTCGGATACCACTGCGTTTACCCGTGCATCCTGCTCGGCATAACCTGACGGGATACGCTGGCTGGCATTCGCTGCATTAAATGTAATGGGAGTTGAAAGATTATTATTGGAAGAGAAACTTACTACCGCATAAATGTTGAAGTGGGAGTACAATTCATCCAGTAAAGCGCGGGTCTCAATTTCGGATACAGGATATTCGCCTGACCCTGGAGTAAAAGACGGGTGCCTGTATGTAAGGTTCTTATTAAACCAGTTGCCCCCTTCGCCATCCTCATTGAATTTGCCATCTTTGTCATTATCCAACCCTTCAGAATAAACCAGGTATTTTCCTTTTTCACCCTTGGTGATATCTGCTTTAATCATGGTACCTGGCTTGCCGGTGCTTTCGAGGTAGTCACCTATGGATGAAAGGACACGCATTTGCGTGATCTTTCCATTGCCATCAAGATCATCATATCCATCTTCATCCGTTTTTCCATCCCGGTCATCATCCGTTGCAATTGCGTTGCCTTTTCTTTCATACCGCACGGAAGCAAAATACTGCTCCATCGCATCAGGGCTCATGTTTGGAAATATATAAAAAGTAGTTTTCGATAATTGTAAACGGCAACTGTCTGAAGGCTGGGCCAGTAATTTCTCTGCAAAGCCAATTGCCAGTTCAGTTCCCAGCAGGTGATTGCCTTCTACCCCGCCGATAACCGCCATTGCCGGCTGGTTGTCTGTATTACCGGTTCCGAGTACCAGCAGCCAGATGTCTTTACCACCTGCAGTTTTTGCAATAGACTTTAATTTAGCCCACTGCGGGAAATTTTTAGCCAGCGTTTGTAACCTGGCAGCCTGTTGTGTGTAATTACTGTATCCCTTTTGTGCCTGCGCCACTGTGGTGCATAAAAAGCACACCAGGCAAGTTGTTATCTTACGGATCATTATTATTTTTTTATCGAAATAAATATAGCACATTGTTCCAACATTGGCTTTCGTGTTTTCATATCTCCACGGTTACACGCAGAAGTACAAAGCATTTATTACTGCATCATGACGGGTTTCGCTACCAATAACTTCTTACCTTCGGAAAAATATACATCATGGCTGCAACAAAGTTGACGATAAATAATAATGGTTCAGTAAAGGTGGAAGGCGATTTTGAAATTGTAGACAGGGAAGGAAACAGTTATGACCTGGGTGGGAGGGACATTGTTTCTCTCTGCCGTTGTGGTCTATCTAAAAACAAACCATTTTGTGATGGTTCACACAAAGATCATTTTGAGCATAATGCGGTAGCTTTTGCACTGCCTCCAAAAAAACAATTGTAACATCTGCCCAAAAAATTCTGGATCCGGATATATTATTTACTTTTTATAATCCGGAATAATTATTTGAACGCTTCTCATGCCTATGGTAAGCAGAGGCGGT
>JBKJUT010000098.1:0-8184 GCA_046590515.1 Ferruginibacter sp. | reverse complement strand
ATTGTCTTTGATCCGGCTTTTACTTGAGCCGCTATTGGATTTTTGAGATATTTCTGCGCGCAGGTCATTTATCTGCTTTTCCAGTACTGGATCATTTCCACCTTTCCGGTTATATTCTGCTACAAGATCATTTTTCCTGTTGGTAAGCCGGACCACATCATCAGTGCTGCCTCCACTTGCCAATTGAGCCTGGAAACTCCGTAGGTTATTACGCAGGTAACTTACCCGGTTAAGGTGTTCATTATATTTTCCTGTTTCTTCTGCCAGTTTACTTTCCAGTTCTGTTACTGTGCCCATGGCACTCGTACTCAGGCTACCCGGGTCAATACTACCCTGCAGACGTTTGGTTTCTACCAATTTGTTTCCCAGGCTATCCACTTTTTGCCGTTGACTAGCCACCAGTTCTTTAATACGAAGGGCATTTGTATCAGTACGCTGGTTGTTCAGGTTCCGGTAGTAGTGTAGAAATTCATTGCCTATAGCATTCACTACCCATGCTGATAACTGCGGATTTTCGGAGAGGTAGTAAATATTCAGATAATCAGTACGATCCACCCTCTGTGCGGCAAAAGTTTTCAGAATACTGTTGTAATCGTAATTATACAGTTTCAGGAACTCTCCCAGGAAAACTTCATTTTTAACGTCGGTGCGTAACTGCTCATTATTGGCCAGCTTATTCATCAGAATTTTACGCGCTGTATCCCGGTTCACTTCTTTGTATAACTGGGTTCCGGTTTCTTTTGAAGAGAGTTTGCGGTAGGCTTTGGAAGAATCAAGCAAATCATGTAACAGGAGTTTGTAAGAAATCCTGCTGATTACCTGGGGCGATTTGATAGTTTCAATTACGTTATCGAATTTGATATCGATGGTATATACATCCACCGCCGAAGTTCCATCTACCAGCTTCACTTTTTCAGAGGTAAAACCCGTGGAAAACTGGGCCACCGATTCATACATCTGTTTTTTATTCACTAAGAAAATAAAAGTGGCTATTGTTGCAAGGAAAGACAGCAATAAGATAATCCATTTTTTCCGGTAGAGCGCCTTTAAAAAGAATATAAGATCCAAATTGGTACGTTTAGAGGTTGGGCAATAAGGGCATTAAAAAATCTGATATCGAAAGATACCAGATTTTTTTAAAAAGCGGCTTTCCTAGTTCATTTTTATGAGTTTGACCGATTTACTGGTCTTACCATCTACCTGCACCTGGAGTACATAATTACCCGGGCTTAGTACAAATGGCAGGTTGACAGTCACCACATTTTTACCTGTAGTGGTTTTATAAGTGCCACTACGGTAAACCTGCCTGCCATTCAGGTCAAATAACTGCAGGGTTATATCCGAGGCCGCAGGGTTGGTTAATTCAACAGAAATCCTGTTGGTGAACGGGTTAGGATATACCCGTACTTCTTCTGTTTGTGTCTTTGGTTCCTGGCGTACTGCAGTTATAGCAGGCTGTACAGGAGTAGGTTTAACCAGGCTAACAATAGCCGGGTTACTCTCGATATTGCTTTTTTGTAATGCCGGGGCCTGTTCTATTGTAGCAGGGGCGGTGATGTTCTGAGACACCGGTACATAAGATGAAGTGTCGCTGTAGGCTTCTAATGTATAAGCCCCGGTAAAGGTATATGGATAGCCTTCTTCGGTATTCACTTTTACATACAATTCGCCTTCTGCATCTGGTGAAAGTCCATCCAGGTAAACCACTTTTGAATTATTCTTATAACTGTTCAGTTGAACCTTTTGACCATTGCAGGAATAATTAGCTACCGCATATCCAAAGAAGATAGCACTGCCAAAACATCCAATCCTGTATTTCTTACGGATGTCGAGTTTGGTAAACTTAACTTCTGAAGTCTGGGATGCATCTGTCCAGTAGTTACTGGTCATTACATTAGCAGGGAAGATACCTGCACTTGTTTCACCTGCATAACCGGGTCCGTTAAATGGCTGGGTAATCACCATATTAAAGCCGGTATTTTGGTTGGCGTCATTATTAAGGTTGATGGTAACTCCTTCTGATGAAGGACCAGCAGTATTGTTCCACGGTGCAGGTGCACTCTGGGCTGGATCAGCATTTAGGTTAACAAACACCACTCTTGATGGCAATATCATTGTGGCTATGTTACTGTAGTTACTGTTTACTGAGCCAGCTACTGCGCGGATTTTGTAGTAATAACGGGTATTTGCTGCCAGGCTCACATTTGTAAAAGTAGTGGCATTGGCCGCCGTAGTAGTTTGTAATGTGTAAGGACCGGCGGGTGAAGTAGCTCTCCAAACCTGGAAACCTGTTTCATTACTGCTCCTGTCGCTCCAGGTTAATTTTATCTGGCTGTTATTCAAAATTGATTCTGCAAATAAATTGAAAGGCCGGATGATAGGTGTTGTGGTGGCGTATTCCTGGATCACCATTGCATTCAGGTTAAGATAGGTAGCCGCCGAATTTTTCGTGATATTCACTGTTATAGTTCCAGCAGAATTAGGAACCAAACCATTCAACTGAACCGAAACAGTACTGTTGTATTTGGCATCAAGCGTAACGTTCTGGGTTCCGCTGGTAAAGGTTACCTGTGAAAGCGGTCCGGCATTATGGCTGCTGAAAAATACCACATTATATCTTTTAGCAGGATTTAAACCATCCAACTGGATAGATTTGGTTGTATTTGTAGTTGAGTAAATACTCGTCTTCATAACTCCATCAGGAAAAATTCCTGAGTTATTACAGGTGATCATACCAATTTTGAAACCACCCTCCCACTGCTGCAGCAATTTCGCACTGAAGCCTGTATTCACATTGTTGTCATCTTTTAAATTGGTAACAGGAATGTTTGCCCATGGATATGTTAACCAATTGTTCCAGGGTGCGCCCATTGCAATTCCACCTTCTGCAGTTGAAAGACCAAAGTTTACGTACACCTGGCGGAGTTCGCTGTCGATCACTGTAATGCTGAAGGTATCGGTTACGCTTCCACCGGCGTTATCAACCACAGTAATCACAATATTATTGTAGACTCCCAGGTCATTCACTGTGGGGTTAAGATTAATATTACCTGTACCGTTGCCTGTACTTTGATATACAGCGAAAGGAGGCAAGCCACTAATCGTAGTAGTAAGTACATCAGTGGCATCATCGGTAGCAACAACCGGTTGCACAAGGGAATTTCCGCCCTTAATAACAATGTCATTCACTGCAGTAAGTACCGGTATTTTGTTCCCGGTAGAGGCACTAACGGTATTGGTGAAACCTGAAGTTCCGGTACTGTTTACAGCCGCAATTTTATAATAATAAGTAGTGTTACTTGCCACTGTATTATCAGTGTAAGTCACATCATTCGCATTTGAAGCACTAGGATTCAGTAAAGTGAAGGGTCCTGCAATGTTGGTAGCGCGGTAAATATCATACCTGCTTTCATTATATGCCACATCTGTCCAGTTAAGCTTTATAAAACCGCTTGGCAATGATATAGCGGTAAGGTTTTTTGGAAGCACAGGTGCTGTACCGTCGTCAAATGGTTTTTTAAGTACGATGGAAGTGAGTACACCATAAGGCGTATTAGCTCCTTTGCTCATATTGATGGTAATATTGCCAGAAGCATCCGGGGTGATGGCATTGAATGTAACCGTGTTTTGAGTGTTATTGTCAACATACAACGGCTTTTGAACACCATTAATGGTATAGATGGTCGTGCCATTATTTCCTAAGCCCGTCCAGGCGCTGGATCCCATAATAGTTACGTTGTATTTAGCTGAAGTAACAAGCCCGGTTAATTTTACATCTACTGTTTCGGGTTGATAATATACACCGAACCAGAAATAATCACGCAATACCGCATCAGGGTAGACGCCGGAGTTATTGGTGGTTTGTGCACCCGCGTTTCCGGCATTCCAGGGGGTTGCCAGGAATTGAATTCCCGTAGAAGTACCTTGCCCATTTGAATTCAATAAATAATTGGTAGAGGTTGAAATAATATTATTCCATGGGGCCGGAGCCGGCGGACCATCGCTGCGCATATTCATATACACATCTTCGGAACTCACTTCCACGTTATTTACAATTATGGTAATTGAACGGGAAGCCTGGCCTCCATTACCATCCATAACAGTTACGTTTTGATAATAAATACCTGCATGGGCATAACCGGGGTTAAGTGTTAAAGTAGCTGAACCGCTGCCATTGTCCACAAGGGTGGCAAACGGCAGGGAAGATGTGGACGAAAACACAAGTGTGCTGTTTCCATCCTGGTCAGTGGCAGTAATAGGAATAACTCTCGTAGTACCTTCACCCATGATGACACTTCCAACCGGGTTGATAACCGGGGTGTAATTTGAATTTACAGTTAAGACGAAAGATGCTGTATCCCTGCCATTGTTACCATCGGCAGCAATTACCTTAATGGCATAAGTGCCCTGGTGAGATGGATTTGATGGGTTTAAACCAAGATCTGCTGTACCATTACCAGTAACAGTAAAGGTGGCAAAAGACGGCAGGTTCAACACAGACATTGTCAGGTTCTCCCCATCACCGTCGGTAGCAAAAAATGAAAGCGTGGTTTGTGCATTATAACGCATAGAGAAATTAGCAGGCTTATTTATCTGCGGAACATTATTTTTGGTTTTAGCCAATGCCTCTGCAGTAAATACAGAAGTTCCACCCACACCAACCGCACGCACTTTATAGTAATAATTTGTATTGGCGAATAAACTGTTATCAGAATATACTTTTTGTGAACCGCTTCCACCAGGTACTGAGCCTAATAAGCGATAAGTTGAATTATTAATGGCTGACCGGTAAATTTCAAATGAGGTTTCATTTGTTGAATTATCGTTCCAGCTCAGGTCGATAGCAGAAGTGGTGGTGGCAACCGCAACCAGGTTAGAAGGAGTATTAGGTATGGCTGGCAAGACGGCAGTGGTAGCTGCAGTGTATGATTGCGCCATTATTTGTGCTATACCTGCTGCATTTACCGGTTCATTCAATACCATTATTTCATCTATTGTTCCGCCATAGTAAGGTGATGATGAAGAAACATTAAAGGCATTGCTGCCATTAGATGCAGCTATTCTCGAAAGGCTGTTTGAAGATCCTACCGAAGTAAAGGTTAAACCGGTAGAGGCTTTTTCTACTCCATTCACAAATAGTTTAAGTGTATTTACATTATATACAACAGCCACGTGGTTCCAGCCACCGCTTATCCAGTTAGGATCAGAGGTGACGTTGTTCAAGCCTGCAGTTAAACGTGAATTACCACTGGCAATTCCGGCCTGTAGCGCACCACTGTTAAAACGAAGTCCAAGTCCATTATCAGAACCACCCAGGTCAAATACGATCTTATTGGCCGTTGTTAGAGTAGCTGCCAATGGCTTTAACCACATGGAAACTGTACGCGTTGTATAGCCATTGCTTGGAAAAGAGGAACCGCTGCTGAAGCCCATATCAAGATATTGATTGGTGCCATTTAAAACCATAGAATGCGAGCCTTCCTTGATATCTGCAGAACTGAAAACCGGTGAGCCGGCGCTCGTCAGGTTGCGGTTGTTTCCGCTGCCGTCTGTAAGGGTATTGTTCAATCCCCATAGTCCATCAGGCGTACTGATGAAAGCAGATGTGCCATTCACATTAACCGCACGAACTTTATACCAATACTTGGTATTCGGCTGCAGGTCGCTGGAATCCACATAACTGGTTACATTAGCCGCCGTAGTATTTACCGGAATATATGTACCCAGCAAGGAGGTTGCCCTTACAATTTCAAAACCGGTTTCATCACTGCTGTTATCGGCCCAGCTCAATGATAATTTGTCATAAGCAATCGTGGTAGCCAACAGGAACCCTGGGCGGGCAGGCCCGGCTGGTAATGACACCACCTGGTTATTGGCAGGTATACCTGTAACCTGGTTGCTGAAAGGAGATTCATTTCCTGCCAGGTCTCTTGCTTTAACCGTAAAGGCATATGGCTGAAGGGCAGTCAAATTATAGATAGTGTAAGTTGTAGTAGGGCTTGATACTGTATATGCCTTCTCTCCATTAATATAAATATCATATTTGAATACCCCGATATTATCAGTAGAGGCCGTCCAGGATAATGATACACTGTTTGCAGTGGAATCCGTTACTACCAGGTCAGTAGGGGCTGTGGGCGGTATCACATCTGATAAAGTAGAACCAAAAGCTTCGCTGGACACAGGGGCTGCACCATTGCCATTAATGGCACGAACCAGGTAATAATAACGGGTATTGGCCGCCAGTCCATTATCCAGGTAAGAAAGTGTATTTGCAGGGTTCACGGCAATTAGCGTGTAACCGGTGCCGGGTGTTTTGCTGCGGTAAATCTCAAAACCGGTTTCATTATTTATCGGGGTTGGATTATCATTCCAATCCAGTTGCATGGTATTGTATGAAGCACCTATGGCAGAAAGGTTTGTTGCCATATCAGGTACATTTGACCCGTTTGCATCAATTACATCATAAGGAGCAGAAAAATCACTGCTGCAACCGAATTGCTCAGTAACCATAACCTTATATTGACCTACAGGTGCATTTAATGTATTGGTTGTGCTGACTACAACATTATCATTGGTACGACGCCACTCATATCCTGCATAAGTATTAGGAACCATTAATGGCACGGAAGTGCTGCCATCCGGAGCAGGAAGAATTGATGTGCGCAGGCCATTAACCTGTATTGGAGGAGTAACGGTAGCCTGCTTGGGTCCGATTACCACGGGTGTCGGTGACCAGTCTGACCAATTTCCGGTAGCCAGCCTTTTAAACCTTCCACGGTATGTTCCAAAAGTAGTAACATAAATATCCTTGGTGGTAGCTCCGGGAATAGTAACTCCATTCTTTTGCCACTCGTATGCATAGAAACCTTCCTGCAATCCAAGTCTAACATTAAAACTTTCATTAGGGCAGAATTCGGTTCGCTGGAAATAGACTAATGGATTTGCCTTATGTTCTGATAACAGGAATTTCCAGTAACCCGGTACTAACCAGAAGTCATTCCAGATTCCATGACCCATATTAGGGAAATAGGTCTGAATAATTTTACCCCCTGAATCGCGGTAAGCATTAACGAGGGTAGTAACACTATATGGATCAGGATTCGTATCCAATCCGCCATTGGAAACCCAGATAGGAATAGTAATGTGTTTAGGGATATTGGGGATATAGCCCGTCCGGGCCCCACAAATAGGCACCGCAGCGCAGAATTTCTTGGCATAGTCTGGTAAAAATTCCCAACTGGCCTGTCCGCCACCGGATAAGCCGCTTTCCACCACCCTGTCTTCATCCACTTTAATATACTTGACAAGGGTATCAATCAGAGAAGCGATATAAGGAAAATAACCCTGTACCGTTTGGGAAGTACTTTGCGGGTATAGCAGAAAGCCATCATATGATCCGTTATTTACACTATCCACGTGCACATAACCACCGTTACTTAACTGCTTTTCATTATCATAAATAGAACCCAACTCTCCATACCCATGAAGAAAGACCATCATTGGATACTTTTTGCCGTCATTGACGTTATGCTGATAAGTTTTTGGGAATTTTAAGCGAAAAACCATGCCCTTGTAAATATAGGAGCGGAAGCCGCGTGAATAGGGGTTCCACCAAACTATATTCGAATGTCCCCACTTAGTCACATTATAATCATTCCATGCTGGAGGTGCCGGCTGGTAAGACGAAGTAAAAATGACGTCGGGATCATTTGGATTCAAGACATTGGGTTGGGCCATTACAGAGGTGAAGGAAAGAATTGCCGCAAATAAGGTAAATAATAATTTCATAGCGTCTTTTTTCGCTTGGTTTATGAATGGTATAGCAGGTATAATAAGGATGATCAGTGCGGTCATGAAAAATATTCAGGGTCGATAAAGCCCCTAAATAGAAAACATGGCTTGTTCAAAACAAGTCTTTCTGGATGTTGGAAATAGAAGGTTTCAGTAAAGGAATATAGACTTAGGTCTTTTTGGAGGAGTGTAAACAGGGGTAAAAGTAGGTGTTTACGGGAAACTTACAAAAAAAAAGGGTGATTTTTTTTATTCATCCGTTTTTACCTGCGTTTACTAACCCCCGTTGGTAAGATTTTACTTATTTTTCCACCTTAATTGCAAGTTTCCTGATGGCGCTGATCAAAATTATTTTTTGGGTTTCTCTTTTTATTGTCTGGTATAGTTACC
>JBKJUT010000126.1:0-11787 GCA_046590515.1 Ferruginibacter sp. | reverse complement strand
ATCGAGAAAACTTTTCCTGGTTCGCTTACTTCCTTTGCGACCCGGTACCACAATCTCTTCTATCACCGGCTCCTCAATAACTACGCCCTCGGCCTTCATAAAATTAGGTGCCATTTGTTTGTGTTTGTTCTCGAAATCATTATATCCTTTCAATATTAAACCAATGCAGGTGCTGTACATAGGCTTGGCCAGTTCTTCAATATGTCCGCCGGCCAGGTGTTCATTCGGATAACCAATTCTTGCATTCAAACCCGTTACATATTCGGTTAACTGAATTAAATGTTTCAGTTGCGATCCGCCGCCGGTAAGTATAACACCGCCATTCAGCATACGGGTATCAAGCCCTACCTGTTTTAAATGATAGGTTACAAAATCCATGATTTCGCTCATCCTTGCCTGTATAATGTTGGCCAGGTTCTTAACTGAAATTTCTTTTGGTGCCATACCCCGTAAGCCTGGAATGGTAATGAAGGCATTAGACTTTGTTTCATCACTAAGGGCGCTGCCAAACTGGATCTTCATCTGTTCCGCCTGGGTTTTTAAAACTCCCAAACCTGTTTTAATATCATTGGTAATATTTTCTCCACCAAACGGTATCACCGCAGTATGTTTTAAGATGCCTTCATAGAATACGGCCAGGTCAGTGGTACCGCCACCAATATCTACGATAGCTACACCGGCTTCCAGGTCCTGGTCGCACATTACAGCTGCTGCGGAAGCCAATGGCTGCAGTACCAGGTCTTTTGTTTGCAGGCCGGCCTTTTCCACGCTGCGGTTAATATTGCGTATGGCATTTTTATCACCTGTTATAATATGAAAATTAGCTCCCACCTTAACCCCGCTATAACCGATTGGATTAGGAATATTCTGGAAGTTATCGACAGTAAATTCCTGTGGTATTACATCAATGATCTGGTCACCTGCAGGAATATAAGTTCTGTACTGGTCAGCCACCAGTTTATCAATTTCCTCTTGGCGTATCTCATCATCCACGGTCTGGCGCACAATGTCACCACGTGTTTGCAAACTCTTGATATGATGGCCGGCAATTCCTACATATACCTCGTTGATCTCAAGGTTAGGGTTAGACGCATAGCAGTTTTCCAGGGCTGTTTGAATAGCCTTGATGGTCTGGTCAATATTGAGAACCATGCCATGCTGCACCCCGTTACTGTTGGCCCGCCCGAATCCCAGGATCTCAAGTTTACCAAACTCGTTTTTTCTCCCTGCAATCGCAGCGATCTTTGTAGTTCCGATATCTAAGCCGACAATAATAGGTTGTTCGTGATTCATAATCGTATTTTTTGGGTGTGTTACTTTTAATAATATTTTTTCAGCCAACGCTTACCTGTACTCATTTTTATTTTCCTTTTTCATCACCGCCTGTGGTTCCGGTTTTTTCTGTACCGGTGTTTTTTTATTTGCAGGCAATGTCACCTTTTTTATTTCCTTCATTTTTACAGGTGCCAGGCTTTCTACACGTATCACTTCCTTCTTCACTTCGTTTTTATCTGCAGTTTCATCCGGTTGGCCTGGTTCATCCCGCTGGATAGATTGCTGTACCATCGTACTATCGGAATTATTTTTATCCGTATCCTGCTGGAATGTCCGGGCAGAATCTGCGGCCATTTTTTCAGCGTTGGCGGCAATTATTGCCATTAGCTGCAAGGTCCGAAGTGAATCGGCAGTGACATCATCCTGGCCCCTGATCTTACCAACAACTTGTCCTTTAAATTGCAGGCTGATGACACTATACTTTTGCCAGCCTGTTTTCATTACTACGTTACTATAGAATAATTTAAGTTTCCTGAATTTTTCATTGATGTCATTACCATCGCCTATTACAATTAATTGATTTCCTATTTTAGGAATCAACTCAAATGTTTTCGCAGTCGTGATGTCAACCTGCTCTATCATCCCCATTAAAAACGGATCAGCCTGTATAGCCTGGCTTATTTGACTTATCTCTCTCAAAAGCAGGCTGTCTGCCGGTTTCAACACCCTGGCCTCGGAAGGAAACCCTGTAAATATGGGCAGCCTGGCTGAAAATTTCTCACTAAGTGGCAACATCATCAGGCTGCTGTCGATATAAAAACTAGTACCTCCCACCGAAAAAATCCTGGCCAGGGGTTCCCGCTCCTCAATATCTACCTGCAGCACACCGTTATTATCAAAAAACATTTCTGCATCTTTTATCCAGATATCTCTTTTGAGTATCTGCTCCATTTTGTTAAGATCATAATTATTTATCCGCGTAAATGATTTCTGGTGTTTAAAAGAAGTTATGATCTGTTCTACATCTTTCTTATCGATAAAATAATGATCGTTCACCCCGCTGATTCTTATGTTGACGCCAGTGCACTTTTTCATGTCACTCTTTTTGACTGCTGCAACCAGCAGGAAAGTGCTGCCACCGGCTAAAATGAGCCAGAGGAATGTGAGCAGTATCTTTTTTATTTTATATCGTTTAAAAAAACCCATCAGTAACTTAAAATGTTTTTTACCGTTTCAACCATAGCATCGATATCGCCTGCACCAGCCATTACCAACAACTCCGGCTTATTTTTTTCAATCTCTTTTAACAGGCCTTCTTTACTGATCACCATCTTTTTCATGGCCTCAACCTTCTCAATAATTATTTCACTGCTCACCCCGGCTATCGGTTCTTCACGTGCAGGGTAGATTGGCAAAACCAACACCTCGTCTGCCAGACTGAGCGCTTCTCCAAATCCTGCTGCCAGGTCACGCGTCCTTGAAAACAGGTGAGGCTGAAAAACCACTGTACACTTCCTGCCGGGATATAATTCCCTGGCGCCGTTTATCAGGGCTTTTAATTCTTCCGGGTGGTGAGCATAATCATCAATCACTATGTGGGCTGCTGTTTTTAATACATATTCAAACCTTCTTTTGACACCTGCAAAATTTCCCAGAGCCTTCCTGATGCGTGCCTCATCTATCTCAAGGAACTTTCCTACAGTAATACAAGCCACTGCATTTTCAATATTATGACGCCCTCCCATTTTCAATTGAATATTTTCTATTGTCTGGTCATTCACAGTTACATCAAAAACGTAACTGCCGTCTACGATTTTTATATTTCCTGGCTTCGCCCCTGGCTTTCCCGTAAGGCCATATGTTATTTTTTGATCCGCCCTCATTTCATCCTGCCTTTGCAATCCTTCTTTTACAACCAGTAGTCCGCCCTTTTTTATTTTACCCGTGAAGGCAATGAAGGCATCCTGCATCTTTTCCTCTGTACCATAAATATCGAGGTGATCGGCATCCATGGAAGTAACTAAAGCTATATCAGGGCTTAATTTTAAAAAACTCCGGTCATATTCATCCGCTTCTGACACACTCACCTGACGTTCATTACTCCAGAAATTAGTTCCATAATTGGTTGCTATGCCGCCCAGGAACGCATTTGATCCATAACCACTATCACGCAACATGTGTGCAATCATGGCACTTGTGGTAGTTTTGCCATGGGTGCCTGCTACACTGATATTAAACGTTCCCTTTGTTATCCAACCCAGTACATCGCTTCTCTTCAGCAGCAGGTAATCGTGTTGACGGTAGTATTCCATTTCCTGGTGACCTTCAGGTATTGCCGGCGTGTACACCACCAGGTGAGCACCTTTATCCAATTGTGATACATCATCTTCGAAGTGAATCGTAATTCCTTCCTGCTGCAATTGTTCAGTCAAAGCCGTCGGGGTTTTATCGTAACCAGACACTTTAATTTTCCTGCTGATAAAATACCGCGCCAGGGCACTCATTCCTATTCCACCTATTCCTAGAAAATATACAGACCTGCTGCCGGCTTCACCGGAAAACAATTCATTCAAGCCTGTTATATTTTTTTCTTCATTCATTTTGCCACAACATTTAATATTTCCATTGCTATTTGTATATCAGCATCCTGGTTGCCTAATTTTCCAATATTTGTTTTTAACTGCTGCTGCAGGGAAAAATCACCGGCCAGTTTTATCACAGCAGGCACCAATTCCTGCATAGCCTTATTATCTTTTACTATTAAAGCAGCACCTGCGTTTACCAACCGCATGGCGTTGGCAGTTTGATGATCTTCTGCAGCGTATGGATAAGGCACAAATACAACCGGTTTTTTTACCAGGCACAATTCAGCGATAGCCATAGCTCCACTCCGGCTGATTACAATGTCCGCTGCAGCATAAGCCAATTCCATCTGGGTAATAAACTCATTGGCGTAGGTTCCTTTTTTTTGCTGGTCTGTCAAAGCAGGTTTGTATGCTTTGCCCGTTTGCCAGATCAGCTGGAAGCCCTTTTCCTGCAGCAATGCCAGGTCCTTTTCTATCGCTTCATTGATACTTTTTGCACCAAGACTTCCTCCTACACTCAGAATGGTGAGCGTATTACTATCAAGGCCGAAGTAACGGGCGGCATTTTCTTTTTCAACCGGCAGGCTGATTGCCTCGCGTACAGGGTTTCCCGTTACTACAATCTTTCCCGCAGGAAAGAATTTTTCCATACCGCCGCCGGCGGTAAATACCCGGGTGGCTTTTTTTCCCAACAGCATGTTGCTTTTACCGGCGTAAGAGTTACTCTCATGAATAAAAGTGGGTATTCCTTTGGCCTGGGCAAAACGCAAAACCGGGAAACTGGAATAACCACCCACACCTATAACTGCGGTGGGTTTAAACCGGCTGAATATCTGCGTTACCTGTAAAAAACTATATACCAGTTTAAAAGGCAATTGCACATTTTTTATCAAAGAACTGCGGTTATAACCTGCTATGGTTAAACCTTCTATTTTATATCCTGCCTGCGGCACCTTTTCCATTTCCATTTTTCCACGTGCTCCTACAAATAAAATCTCTGAGCCTGGCGCCAGTTTTTTGAGGGCATTCGCAATGGCAATCGCCGGGAATATATGTCCACCGGTACCGCCGCCTGCGATTATAAATCTTTGTGGCCTCATACTGTTTCTATTTCTGCTTCTTCCTGCCGCTTTACTAATTCAGGCATCACTTTACCTTCCTGCTGTTCTACGTTTCGTGCTACGCTTAATATAATTCCAATAGAGAGGCAGGTAAAAAGAAAGCTGCTCCCTCCCATGCTTACTAAGGGAAGCGTTACACCCGTATTAGGAAACAGGTTCACATTTACTCCCATGTTTGCTATTGCCTGTATAACCAGGGTAAAACTTAGTGCCAGTGCCAGGAAAGCACCAAAGGCATACGGACATTTGCGGTACACCCTTATACACCGGTACAGGAACAACAGGTAGATAAATATCATTACGGCGCCGCCTACCAGCCCATACTCTTCTATTATGATGGCATAAATAAAATCACTATAGCTGTGCGGCAGGAAGTTGCGTTGCTCGCTATTTCCCGGCCCCCGGCCTAACAGGCCTCCCTTGGCAATGGCAATCTTAGCCTGGCTTACCTGGTATGATTTCTCGTTATCATCTTCCTTGCTGCTGTATATGAAAGTCTGTATCCGGCTTATCCAGGTAGGTAAACGGCCGACAGACAAGGCAGCCGGCAGTTTGCGGGTTTCGTGCGTTTTTTTATCGTAGGTAGATATTGCCAGTGTTACCAGTAACACTATCGGCACTAATGCCAATCCGATAATTGCGAGTATATGCCGGGTATTTACACGTCCGATGAACATAAGCATCAGGCTGGTACCAAAGATCAGCATGGCAGTGGAAAGATTGGCAGGAGCTATCAGCAGGCATACTGCAATCACCGGTACAATGATGGGCAAAAATCCTTTTTTAAAATCCTTGATAACATTCTGTTTTCTGCTAAGCAACCGGCTCATATACATAAAGAGGGCAAGCTTGGCAAGATCAGATGTCTGGAAAGTCATATTGATAACCGGTAGCCTGATCCAGCGGCTACCCGCATTCAGTTGCACTCCAAATAAAAGAGTGTATAATAATAAAGGAATGGATATAAGAAACAGGATCAGCGCTACTCTTGAATAAATTGTATAGTTTATCCGGTGGGCAAAATATATGATGATAAGCCCCAGGATGATAAATGCAAATTGTTTAAAAAGGTAACTCTCTGTGCTTTTGCTCATCCGGTAGGCCAATGACCCGGTACTGCTATATACAAGCAACAGGCTGGCCAGCGTCAGGATGATCACAATAGCCCAGATCATCTTATCTCCCTTGGTCTTATTAACCAGGTTGCCACCCATGTTACTGAGCGAAGGAGAAAAAACAGATCGTATATTAATATTATCGGGCATCTAGTATTGTTACTTTTTACAGGTCTTTAACGGCTTGTTTGAACTGGTTTCCGCGGTCTTCGTAATTCTTAAAAAGATCGAAACTCGCACATGCAGGGCTCAGTAAAACCACGTCACCCTGGTTGGCGAAATGAAAGGCTGCCTGAACAGCTTCACGGGCATTCTCAGTGTTAACCATCAGGGAAACACTATCGCCGAAAGCTTCATGAATTTTGCGCGTATCAGTGCCCATACAAACAATGGCTTTTACTTTTTCTTTTATAAGTTCTTTTAAAAGAGAATAATCATTGCCTTTATCTACTCCACCCAAAATCAATATCACGGGTTTATTCATACTTTCCAGCGCAAACCAGGTACTATTGATATTGGTAGCTTTACTGTCATTTACAAATTCCACCCCACGTATCATCCCGGCCGGTTCCATCCTGTGTTCCAGGCTTTCAAATGTTTGCAGGGCTTCCCTGATCTTGTCTTTCCTGATATCAATTGCTGTGGCAGCTAAACTTGCGGCCATATTATTATACTGGTTGTGCTTTCCTTTTATTGCAAAATCCTCTACGCTCATCTGCATTTCTTCACTTTTCCATTTAAGGTGCATTTTTGCGTTTACCAGGTAGGCTCCTTGTGGTAGTTCTTTACTCATGGTTATAGGTGCTGGGGTTGATTTAAATGGATAATTAGTAATATTTTTCATTGTGGTTTCATCGTCCAGGTTGTAGATAAATACATCGCCTGGTTCCTGGTTTTCTGCGATTCTGAATTTGCTGTGTATATATTTTTCCACCTTATAATCATACCTGTCAAGATGATCTTCCGTGATATTTGTTAATACAGCTACATCCGGTCTGAAATGAATGATGTCATCTAACTGAAAAGAACTGATTTCTGCTACATACAGATCTTTAGGATCCTTTGCGACCTGCCGGGCAAATGAATACCCGACGTTTCCTACCATGGCACAATCCAGGCCTGCATGTTTACAGATGTGGTATATCAATGATGTGGTTGTTGTTTTTCCATTGCTTCCTGTTACTGCTATTATTTTACCCTTGCCTTTGAACCTGTAGGCAAATTCAATTTCACTGATTACCTGTATTTGTTTACTCCGGGCCTGCTGAATCACTCCTGCATTTTCCGGGATTCCCGGACTTTTAACTATCTCCTCAGCTTCCAGTATCCGTTGCACCGAATGATGGTTCTCTTCGAACGTGATACCATTCTCATTTAACTCCTCTTTAAAAAGATCCGGCACCTGGCCACCATCCGACAAAAAAACATCGTAGCCCTTCTGCTTCGCCAGTAACGCTGCACCTACGCCGCTTTCTCCTCCCCCTAATATGACGATCCTTTTTCTCATCCGGTCTGGCTAAACAGGTACAAAAACAAAAATTGGTTTTTCAACAGCATAGAATTTAACGGGCAATTCCTCGCTTTAATAAATTTGGTTTTTCAACAGCATAGAATTTAACAGGTAATTCTTCGCTTTAATAAATTTGGTTCTTCAACAGCATAGAATTATCAATTCCTTCCCACTGCATTTCAATTCAATAATGGTTCTTCAACAGTATTGATTTTACAGGACAACTATTTCCTGGCAATCAAGACAAAACAAAATTTGGTTCTTCAACAGCATAGAATTTAACGGGTCATTGGCTCTTCGATAGATTCAACTCTTCAACAATTGAAAATGCAGGCACTGTGTTGTCCAGGTTTGCGGTTTTCCAATAATTATATTAACGCAGTTTCAATGTCCCGATCGCCATTGCCACGCATAGTATGGTGATGATCCAGAACCTGACTGCTATTTTACTTTCATGGTAACCAAGTTTTTGATAGTGGTGGTGCAGCGGGCTCATTAAAAAGATCCTTTTGCCTTCACCATACTTTCGCCTGGTATATTTAAAATAGGAGACCTGCAGCATTACGCTTAGCAGTTCCACAAAGAATACGAAACAGAAAAATGGTATTAACAATTCCTTTCTAACAATAATCGCCAGGGCTGCGATTATCCCACCTAATGCGAGGCTGCCGGTATCGCCCATGAATACCTGCGCCGGGTAAGAATTGTACCACAGGAAGCCAATACATGCCCCCACAAAAGCTGCAATGAAAATAGACAGTTCACCCAGGTTAGGGATGTACATAATGTTCAGGTATTCTGCAAAACGGATGTTACCGCTTACATAGGCAAAAATGCCAAGGCAGATACCGATAATCGCGCAAACTCCCGTAGCCAATCCATCCAGGCCATCAGTAATATTGGCCCCATTAGAAACTGCAGTTACAATAAATATGACCACGAGTATATAAAGGATATAGGTATAATCCTCCCATCCCTTAGGCATTAACTTGGCATAATTAAATTCGTGCGACTTTACAAAAGGAATTGTGGTGATCATCTCTTTAGCGTCTACGAATACCCGTTTTTTGCCATCAAAAGTTATGGTATCGTAACGGGCAGTTCCCACCCTGACCGTAGACCTGGATCCAGGCACATTTACCACTTCTCGCTTTACCACCACGCTGCTGTTAAAATACAGGGTTAACCCCACAATCAATCCTAACATTACCTGTCCGAATATTTTAAACATTCCTGCAAGTCCGTCACTATCTGATTTTTTATAGGCTATTCCTTTTTCTTTTGCCTGGCGGCGGGAGCGTATTTTAAGGTAATCATCAATAAAACCAATTGCGCCCATCCAGATGGTGCATAATAACATGAGGCGGATGTATACCTTATCAAGGTTGGCTAACAGCAAAGTCGGAATGATGATGCCCAGGATCAGTATAATCCCACCCATAGTAGGCGTACCTCTCTTTTGCTGTTCCCCTGCCAGTCCTAAGTCTCTGACGGTTTCGCCCAGTTGCTTTTTTTGCAAAAAGTAGATAACCCGCTTTCCATATACCGTAGTGATCACTAATGACAATATCAGGGCCAGCAGCACCCTGAAGGTGATGAATTGAAAAAGCCCGCTTCCAGGAAACTGGAAATTTTCTTTTGCCAACCAATCAAATAAGTGATACAACATATTCTTTAATCAGATTATTTATCCAGTAATTCAAACATTTCAATCAACACCTGTTTATCGTCGAATCCGTGCCGCACACCCTTTATCTCCTGGTATTTTTCATGTCCTTTTCCTGCTACCAAAACAATGTCTTCCCTGTTACTCAGACTAACTGCCGTTTTAATGGCTTCCCGCCTGTCCGGGATCGAAATGCTTTTTTTACGCGCTGCTGCATTAACTCCCATTTCCATATCCTTTAAGATCTGCAGTGGATCTTCATTCCTGGGATTATCGGATGTCAGGATCACCTTATCACTATATTGGCATGCTACTTCCGCCATAACAGGACGTTTGGCAGTATCCCTGTTACCACCACAACCCACTACGGTAATTACTTTTTCGTTTCCGTGGCGCAGGTTTTTAATAGTGGCCAGCACATTTAACAGGGCATCAGGAGTGTGCGCATAATCAACTATACCCACAATATTTTCACGTGGGCTTACCATGTAATCAAATCGGCCTTCGGCACCTTCGAGGTTACTCAACTGCTGCAACACCTCCATTTTTTCTTCACCAAGGATTACCGCGGCACCGTATACTGCCAACAGGTTATAGGCGTTGAATTCACCGATCAGTTTAAAATGCACATCTACCTCGTTAATTGACAGGTGAAGCCCCACCAGGCTGTTCTCCAGAATTTTTCCTTTGAAATCAGCCATGGTCTTCAGACTGTATGAATATTTTTTTGCCAGGGTATTCTGTAACATAACCAACCCGCGTTTGTCATCTGCATTGGTGATCGCGAAAGATGTTTTGGGCAGGGTATCAAAGAATGATTTCTTTACCCGTATGTATTCATCGAAAGTCTTATGATAATCCAGGTGTTCATGTGTGATGTTGGTAAAAAGAGCGCCGGCGAATTCTAAACCTGCAATTCGTTGCTGCTGAATAGCGTGGCTGCTGCATTCCATGAAAACATGGGAGCATCCCGCCTGTAGCATCTGCTGCAGTAATTTGTTTAGAGATATGGGATCGGGGGTGGTATGCGTTGCTTCCTGGATATCGCCGGCAATGATATTATGTACAGTACTTATCAGCCCACAGGTATATCCAAGGCTGGTAAACAATTTATATAGAAGCGTGGCAATAGTTGTTTTGCCATTGGTACCGGTTACCCCTACCAGCTTCAAGTGTGCTGATGGTGCACCATAAAAATTATGACTGATAATTCCGGCTGCACGTGCTACCTGCTCCACCTGTACATAGACAATACCTGGCTGTACTGTAGCCGGCATTTGCCCGCATATTATAGATGTAGCACCATTTTGAATAGCCGACTGTATATATTCATGACCGTCTGTCTGTGACCCTGGTAAC
Organism: Ferruginibacter sp.; assembly: GCA_046590515.1. Classification (GTDB taxonomy): domain Bacteria; phylum Bacteroidota; class Bacteroidia; order Chitinophagales; family Chitinophagaceae; genus Ferruginibacter. The sequence goes on along the minus strand of JBKJUT010000126.1, from coordinate 1,156 downwards.
GCCAGGAAGCAACTGCCTGCAGATACCTTGCGGGAATCTGATTGCAGACCTTTTACAGCCACCGAAGTATCTCCGGCCAGGGTGCGAATACTAACTTTATATAACAGGTCTTTTAACATAACAGCTCAATTGAGCATTAACGTGATTTTTTGTCCTTTTTGATAATTTGTTCCTGCAGTTACACTTTGATTAATCACACGCCCACGACCATTTATGGCAATAGAAAAACCTTTATTCTCCAGCAGGTAGATGGCATCTTTCAATCCCATACCTTTTACATCTGGGGTTACCATTCCGGACTCCTGGATATATGGAGCTTTAAGACCTGCCTGGTTTGACTGCAGCGAAACAGTTCTCCAAAAGCCGCTGTTTGATGAATCTTTAACCGGAATATTCAGGTAAGAAAAGATTGAGGCCAGGTCATTCCTGGAACCTGCATAATTATAAGAAAGGGTATCAATACTGGAAGGAAATTTTAAGGCGGAAGTACTCAGGAACCGGCTGTAAATTTTATCGCTGATCTGTTTAAAAACCGTTCCCGACACATCTGCACCATAGATCAGTTTGGATTCATTGCTGTTTTGAATAACTACTGCAATAGTATATTTTGGTGCTTCCGAGGGAAAGAAACCGATAAAGGATGCCTGGTAAATTTTATTGCTTTTATTATATCCTTTATTATTCAGTGCAGTAACGGCAGTGCCGGTTTTACCAGAAATGGAATATGCAGAATCAAATAATATTCTATGACCTGTGCCATGAGCGCTGTCTACTACAGCTTTTAAACATTGCTTTGCCTGGGCAATAGTTTCCGGACTGCAGAATTGTTCATTAACCACTGTAGGTTCAATGTTTTTAATTACTACGCCATAGTCTTTAACCGCGCTTACCAGGTAGGGCCTCATCATTCTGCCGTTATTTGCAACTGCATTATATAACATCAGCATATGCAAGGGGGTTACCAGGACCTCGTAGCCATGTGCCATGTAGGGTATTGTGGTGGCACTCCAGGTTTTACTGCCCGCTTTCTTGACAATCGGGAAACCTGAAGAAGCAGTAATATCCACACCGGTTAGTGTATCCAGATGAAAATCGTGAAGGTGTGAAATAAACCTGGAAGGCTGTTGTGAATAATATTGGTAGGCCAGCTTGGCAA
>JBKJUT010000081.1:0-10163 GCA_046590515.1 Ferruginibacter sp. | reverse complement strand
TTATGATAAATCCATCATCGGTTGAAGGGTTACCATATAAAGTAAGTCGTTCGCTGCTAAGATTCAGACTTGTCATATTCACAACCGTATTAGGCATTCCGCTGGTAAGCCCAGCTGAAAAAATGATTTTACTGGAATTGACAGCGCCGTACGTATAATTCGGAGCTAAGCCTGCATATACTGTTGAAAGGTTTGATGCATTTTCATTTGAGGAAACCAACTTCCAATCACTCATATCACCGCTTTCAATACTAAGTGGCAACAGGCTTGGAACGGCAGTATACAAAAAGTTTGTAGAATTTGAGTAAAGGTAACAGGTACCATTAAGTCCAAAATTGGTATTGTTCGTACTGATAACATTCTGGCTAAGGCCAAGATTGCCGTCCATTGCCAGGTTACTGGAAGTCAGGGTTCCGCTTTGTAAAGCCAGGATCCCGAATGGAAATGGTTCGCAATTTTCCCTGTTGGCATCATTCAGACCAAGTTTGGGAAATGGAACCCGGGCTGCTTCTGGTGTAGTTGCAATGTCCTGTAATTGTTCCTTCTGGCAGGAAATCAGGAAGGGGGTTAATGCAAGAATGAACTTGAAAATTGATTGTTTCATAATCTGTGGTTTGGTTTTGAGGTTTTTTATTTGGTATAGATTAGAACACCTGTTACTGGTTATCCAATATGGATATCCAACTTCAATTGTTCCGATTTAGCTTTTTAAATGGGTAACCATTAGGGGTGGTTTACCGAACTTGATAGTAAATGCAGATGTGTGTGTGAGTATTAACGCTCTTAGGGACCGTAATATTACTGTCGTTCTGCAAAATATACAAATATTTCTATATTTATTTAAAATACTTATCAATTTATTGATAATCAAATCTTTGCGAATAAAAAATTATTTTCTTTACTAATTTTTTCACAGAGAGCCTATTTTATATGTATGTATAATATTGACAATCAATGATGTGTATTACGTAATTTTCACATTTTTTTGACCAAGAGACATTAAATTCCACATTTTCTCAAGCTTTTTTCATTTGAATTATAAATCATGAGGCTTTAAAAATGATAGATTTCACCATTCTGAACCGGAATTTTCAGGTAATAATGAAGCTGTTTTGGTATGTATCAAAAATTAAATGCTGTGATTAATGCATGCATGTCTTCATAATTGTATTTCTACACCGGTTTCTACCTGTTGTTAACAATTAAGTAATAGATCGGTAATGATTCCTTAACTCTCAGGTCATTCATTGGTAACATTAATAAATTCTCTTTGCACAAAACATAGGCAATGAGAGGAATTCTTATAATAATAATGATGGTGACGGGAAATAATCTTTGGGCACAAAACGGTACCATTGAAGGGAAAATAACGGACAGCAAATCGGGTAACAGGCTAAGTGGGGTATCCGTTTCAATACCGGGTATTAAGACAATCTCCTCCACATCAAATGGTACTTTTGCTTTAAATGTGCCTGCCGGAACCTACGCTATCACGCTTAGTTCTGTGGGTTACCAGTCAAAAGTGGTGGAGGATATTGAGGTAATCAATAATCAAATTTCTTCATTGGATATTTTACTCGACCAACTCGCAAAGCGTGAAGAGGCGGTTATAATCCGTTCTACCGCCCGGAAGGAAAGTACAGCCTCTCTTATTTCTTACCAAAAAAACGCTACCGTGCTCGCTCAGGTGGTCAGCGCAGAGGCAATCCGGCGATCACCCGATAAAAATACAGGGGAAGTGTTGAAAAGAGTACCTGGCACATCCATACAAGAAGGGAAATACCTGGTAGTGCGCGGTTTGGCAGACAGGTACAACCAGGCAATGATGAATGGAATTTTGTTGAGCAGTACGGAACCTGACCGCAAAACTTTCAGCTTTAATATTATTCCTTCTTCCATGATAGATAATATAATTATCAATAAAGCATTTATTCCAGAATTGCCTGGGGAATGGGCTGGCGGATTAGTTCAGGTGAACACGAAGGATGTACCTGCCCGGAAATTCCTTTCTGTACAGGTAGGAACAGGTTTCAATACCCAAACATTAGGAAAGGATTTTTACAGTTATGAAGGAAGTAAAACTGATTTTCTGGGATTTGATAATGGCGCACGTTCCCTGCCGGTCCATTTCCCAAACAAATCCGGTTTTAGTGCTTTAAGTACAGGAGAAAAGGCTGTCCTGGGTGCCTCATTAAAAAATATCTGGACTGCTACAAAGAATTCAGCTTTAGGACCTGGGTTAAATCAAAGTTTACTTATAAACGGTGGCTTCAATGTAAAATTGGGAACCAAAAATAAGTTGGCTGCAATTATGGCTGTAAACTATAATCATAGTGGTAAAAGAACCGAATATGAAAACAGGCTTATCCGTTACCAGGACAATGTACCGGATATTTATTTCGATTACCAGAATACCAAATTTAATAAAGAGGTATTGGCGGGCGCTATGGCGAATATCACTTTACAACTTGGAAATGATAATAAGCTTTCCTTTAAAAACCTGTTAAACGTTAATACTTCAAATTATACCACCCTTAGAAGCGGGTTGGATTTCGAAGGGCGGACTGCCGGTGTGCCTGATAGGATCAGGGCCACGGAACTGGCCTTTAAAGCCAATACCTTGTTTAATACCCAGCTTTCGGGAGACCACCACTTAAGAAAATATGATTTGAAATTAAACTGGTTTGGAAGTTTTAATATTCTTGATCAATACATTCCTGATCAAAGACGCGTGCAATATGTGCAGGAAGATCCAAATGTGGCTTCATCTCCTTATATTATTTATATCCCGGTTTCCAACTCGTCCCAAAAAAATGGCAGCCGTTATTATGGGTTCCTGAATGATTATGTATACACGGCAGGGGCAAACATCAGTAAAACTTTCTCTGCAAATTCACTAAGTCAAACAATCAAGGCAGGCTATTTTTATCAATTAAAAGACAGGTTATTTGATTCCCGGCCGTTTACCATTTATGCCCCCTCAGGCAGCAGCCAGTTTCAATATTTACCACAGGACAAGGTTTTTGCGCCCCAAAACTTCGGTAATGGCAATGACAACAAATTATACTTTAATGAATTATCGGGTAATACCTACCGTTATATGGCAAATGCCATACTCCATGCAGGTTACCTTCAGTTTGATAACCAGGTCACAGAAAAATTTCGGGCTGTCTGGGGTGCCAGAGTGGAAGACTTTGACCAGGTTATTGGCAGCAAATTAAAACAGGATCCGCGTTATGTACATTCAAGAGTTACTGATCTTCTGCCCGGAGTAAACCTTACTTATAAAATAAACAATAAAACAAATGTGAGGGTTGCGGGTTCACAAACCGTGGTTCGCCCGGAATTCAGAGAGTTAAGCAAATTCCAGTTTTATGATTTTGACCTGGGTGCTACCATAGCAGGAAACAGTTCACTGGTAAGAACAAAGGTGACCAACTTCGACTTGCGTTACGAAATATACCCACGCGGCGGTGAACTGTTTACTATAGGCGCGTTTTATAAATATTTTAAAAATCCGCTTGAAGCTTATATTAACCCCGCTTCTGGAGATGGCAGTACTTATAACCTGTTAAATGCTGATGAGGCTAACAGTTTTGGGGCCGAGCTGGAATTCAGGAAAAAACTTGATTTCAATTCTTACCTAGAAAACTTTACGGTGCAGGGTAATTTTTCTTATATCTACAACAGGGTAAAATCGCTTGACCGCGCCATGCAGGGCCAGAGCCCATACCTGCTTAACTCATCTGTTCAATATGACCTGGATAAATACGGAATTACCACCACTTTATTATTTAACCAGATCGGCCGGCGGATAGCGCTGGTCGGTGGATCTGACCAGCCACCGATCTGGGAAAATCCACGCCCGGTTATCGACTTTCAAATTGCTAAAAAAGTTTTGAAAACAAAAGGTGAATTGAAATTGAACATTTCAGACCTGGTTAACAGGAATGCCATTTTCTATACAGATATAAATGATAATAAGAAATACGACAGGAATATTGATGCGTACGCTATCAAAAGAAAGTATGGAACCAATGTCAGCTTTTCATTTGGCTACAATTTCTGATAACTCTTAATAAAAAATTAAAAACACAAACATGAAAAAATTGATTATCCTGAGCCTTGCAGTAATAACAATAACTGCCGGCTGCCGGAAAATAGAAGTAGATGGCAATACCGAGGTGATAAATCCGGTTGGTGAAAACACGATCCTGGAAGGACGTATAACAGCTAATCGTACACTAAAAGCTAACAATATTTATAAGTTAAGAGGGCTTGTCTATGTAACTAACGGAGCTATACTTACTATTGAGCCAGGAACCAGGATAGTGGGAGAAGCCGGTAAAAACGGCGGGCTGATCATTACACGCAGCAGCAAAATCATTGCAGATGGCACAATAGATAAACCAATTGTGTTTACTTCCGAATCCCCCAACCCGCAACGTGGAGATTGGGCCGGCCTGGTCTTGCTTGGAAACGCTCCCACCAACGCCTCTTTTAATGGGTTACAGGGTATCGGGGAAATTGAAGGTGGTATCAATAACAGTGATGGTTTAGGCTTGTATGGCACACCGGCGACCCAGGCACAGAACCCCGCCGATAACAGTGGAATACTTAGGTATGTGCGGATCGAATATGCAGGTTATGCCTTCCTGCCGGATAAAGAGATCAATGGATTGACATTTGGCGGTGTAGGCAGCAATACCATTGTAGATTATGTGCAGGTGTCTTATGCGAATGACGATTCATTTGAATGGTTCGGCGGTACTGTAAACTGTTCTCACCTTATTTCCTTCAAAACTTTAGATGATGACTTTGATACCGATAACGGGTATACGGGAAAAGTACAGTTTGGCATTGCCATTAGAGATTCTTCCATAGCAGATATATCCAAAAGTGAGGCATTTGAAAGTGACAATGATGCAAACGGAAGTTCGGCTTTACCGCAGACAAATGCTGTATTTTCAAACATGACGGTGATGGGTCCCCGCGCAACCTTATCAAATACCGGTAACAGTTTATTTGTATGGGGCGCACAGATCAGGAGGAATTCCAGTATGTCACTTTTCAATTCCATCATAATGGGTTATCCCAATGGTTTATATATCGATGCCACGAAAGGAATTCCTACTGACAATAACATTCCTAATTCCCTATTCGTGCAGAACAATATTATTTCGGGAAGTGTAAATCCCGTTTTATATAGCATAGGAGGAAATGCCAATGTGCCAATTACTCCCAATACCACGGCAAGTATTACAGCCTGGTTTAATACGGCTTCCTATGGCAACCGGGTATTTACTCAAAATTCAGAAGTAGGACTCATCGCACCATTTAATTATACCAACCCCGATTTTAATCCCTCTATGGGTTCAGCGGCAGTGGCTGGTGCGGCATTTACAAACCCAAAATTATCATCAGGTTTTTCCACAGTTGCATACCGGGGAGCTTGTGCAATAGGAGATACCTGGTGGAAAAATTGGACTCGATTTAATTAATAACAGTAACTCAATAATTATGCAGCATCACGTAAGTTTATTCTTGCGTGATTTTTTTTGCACCGGATAAAAAAACAATAAATTTATTATCTGGTAGATAAAGTAAATCCGAACGTGCTGCCTAAATCTGCTTTACTTCTTACATGAATAGCCTGGTTATGCGCTTCTATAATGTGTTTACAGATAGAAAGACCCAGGCCACTTCCACCGGCCACCCGGCTGCGTGCCTGGTCTGTACGATAAAACCTTTCAAAGATCCGCTGTAAGTGCTCCTCGGAGATTCCAGCGCCGTCATCGCTGATCTCAATTAAAATATTTGAATCATCAATGTTATAAAAACTGGCTTCAATTGTTCCACCCTGTTTACCATATTTAATGGCATTGTCAATCAGGTTGATTAATACCTGGTGAATCTTTTCCTTATCGGCGTAAACTGTCAACGGAAATTCACAACCTGTTTTAATGATACTTGAAATATTGTTTTCCTTCATTTTAATAAACAGGGAATCATACACTTCTTTCAGCAGATCCTGTATGATAAACCGTTCCGGGTTTAATTTTAAACCTCCGCTTTCAAGGCGAGAGATTTCATCCAGGTCGCCCAACAGGTTTACCAAACGGTCTACATTACGCGCAGTACTCTGTAAAAATTTGGAATTCACCTCTGGGTTGTTAAGGGCACCACTTAATAAGGTATCCACATATCCCTGGATGGCAAAGACCGGGGTTTTAAGTTCATGGCTGAGATTTTGAAGAAATTCTTTTCTGAAATTTTCATTGCGCTGCAAAATTTCCACTTCAGCCCTTTTTTGCCGCGCCCAGCTTTCTACGTCTTCCCTTACTTCATCAATACTTTTTTGCGGAAGCAGGTCTTTGTAATAAAATTCCTCCCGTTTGGTGGCTTTGGTCTGGTAAATGAGTTTGTAGATCAGCTTTATCTTGCGGTAAATGAATTTTTGCAAGGTAAAAAGGATAAGGCCGAAACTTCCCAGGAATATTACCACGAAAGAAAGCAGCGCAATCCACCAAACCGGCTTAAACACATAGATGCCTATAACGATCGGAACCGTAAGTGATAATGCGGTCAGCAAAGACAATTGCTGTGGTGAAAAATTCTTCTTTAATAACATTTTCGGTTTTTAAAAAACAGCAGGCACAGGTGCAGGTCAACTTTCTTTCATTTCGAATTTATAGCCTACTCCTTTAACCGTGGTTATACAATCCAGGCCCAGTTTCTGACGGATCTTCCTGATGTGTACATCTATAGTCCGGTCTCCTACAATAACTTCTGTCCCCCATATTCTGTTCAGGATTTCCTGGCGTAAAAACACCTTTCCTGCTTTAGAAGCCAGGAGGGCAAGTAACTCAAATTCTTTGCGGGCAAGTGAGATTTCATGGTCAGCTAAAGTGACCTTGTATTTCTGCCGGTCGATAACCAGTTGGCCTAATTCAAAAAGTTCTGAATCATCTTTGTTTATCCTGCGGAACAGCGCATTTACCTTGCTCAAAAGTACTCCGGGACTTACCGGCTTGGTTAAATAATCATCAGCACCGGATTCAAGGCCTTTGATTTCCGTAGACTCATCATTAACAGCAGTTAAAAAAATAATCAGGGTATCTTTAAACGCAGGTTGTTTACGGAGATGTGCACATACCTCGAGGCCGGTTTTTCCAGGCATCATCATATCCAAAATGACCAGGTCAGGTTGATGCAGCTTTGCTTTTTCTATGGCTTCCATCCCGTTTATAGCTGTGATTACCTCAAACCCTTCTGCCTGCAGGTTAAATTGAAGGATCTCCAGGATATCCGGTTCATCATCTGCAAGAAGTATTTTTTTTTCTTTGTTCATTCCTGTAGGCAAAATTACCTTTTAACATTCATCATAATTGCGTTAAATATCCGTTATAATATTATCAAATTGTTAACTGGTGGCACTCATTGTTCAATTACCTGACATGAGTATCGGGCAAAACCATAAAATTGCATCATCTTTGCGTAAGACAGCCTTTATGAAACGATCCATTCTCTTCCTTTCCTTTTTTATTTTATTCAGTAAAGTCTTTGCGTTAAGTGATACTATTACTATTCCCCAGGGCCGGCAGTTATTCCATGATAAAATAATCACAGAACAGAAATTGATAGACAGGGCAGATGGTAAGCCGGATAATGTATATCATATAAATAACAATGAAGAAATTAACCTGAGAATTACTGACGTGTTGTTCCGAAGGGTAAACGAACTCCGTTTTTGGATAGAACAAAATGATGAAATCTCGAAAAGCAACGACAAGATCCGGTATTTAAGGTATATCGAAAACCTGCTCAAAGGGTTCCGGGTAGCCTGGAAGAACAAGGAGATAAACCCGGTTGAGTTCCCGGCCTTATTTGAGAATTTTGAAAGAATAATGAAAGGCAATATTGCCGGCGAAGGAATGATGCCGGTTATACAAAAATCTGTTTATCCTGTAGCCAGGTTACTTACCCAGTTATTCGATGATAATAAAGATTATTCCGCGGCTAAAAATGAAGTCTACCTGAAATACACTGACCTGCATCCTGATAAAATTCTGCAGACTATACGGCCATATGTAAACGAATCTTTTGCAGATAGTTTAATTGTGGTGGCCAGTATACGGAACCCGGTGCAATTATATTCCTATGCTCAATCCCATACTTCTCCTGAAGGCAGATTGATTCACCGCAATACAAACAGCATGGTAAAGGCTGTGGCTAAACTAAGCCAAACCCCCAATGCATTGTTTTATTTTCCATTCCTGGATAATATTCTATCCGGGAAAATATCACTTGACAGCATTCGCCAGTTCGTGGGTGATGGAGAGAAAGGATATGACAGTATCGGTTATTACAAATTACTTGTTCAGACAGAAATTGGATATTTCCGTCGGCTGGCACCGCCTAACAAGGATACACCTATCGCTATGTTCGGTCCAAACAGCTTACGTGAAGTATTAAAAAATAAGGCTATCCAGCATTTTATTACACCAATAAATGATCTGCATAACCAGAATAACCTGGCAATACGGATGAAAGCTATCGATCCATTGAACGCCCAGGAACTGTACTATATGATTGTAATGGGAGAAAATGATATTTACACTTCCAGCTATAAGCATAGTTTTAACCGGATGTTACAAAAGATGGGTGCCCGCCCACGTGGTGATTCCCTGTTACTGGGAGTTCAATTTGATCAATTCAAGAAGTTCATTAAAATGGCAGCCAATTACAATAAGCTGGATACATTTTTAAAAAGTATGCCGCCCGCCCGCTCCGTGGTCTTGATGAAGGCCTTTGTGGCTAACCTGGATAAAACAGGATCCCTGGAAGATGCAGTGGATGTGGCTGACTCGTACAGCAGCATCAATGATCCCCAACTATTAAAAACTATTTTTTCTTACGTAGAAGAAAATGAACAGCAGAATATTTCAGTTAACAATTCACGTGGAAAGGTCATTTACGGTATTCTTAAAAACATCTTTCTATCTGCCGACAGCAGTAATAAGATTGACCTGACCCAGACCCTGGGTATACCTTCTATTTACGGTATTGATAACAAGAACCTGCAGGATTTAAACGGGAATGTGGTGCAACAGGTTTTCTTTTACGGGGATGAAGATGGTAAATCATTTTTCCAGCCATTTATCAATTCTTATTCTGCCAAAGATTGGAGAGTGACTATGAAGAAAGAGTGGGTAGAGATCAAATCGCTGAAAGGAAATGTTTGGGTATTCGCCAACCGACCGCTCGATAATGACAGCAACCTTGACGACAGTGCACAGATTCATCTCAACAAATACCTGGAGGTCATGAACATGCAACCATCGGTGGTAGTACATCGCGGCCATAGCTATTGGCTACCACGTACTGTGAACCGTATGCCTTCAAGTGCAAAAATTATATTGCTGGGGTCGTGTGGCGGATATAAAAACCTCAGCGGAATCCTTGAGGTTTGTCCTGACGCTCACATCATTTCTACAAAGGAAATCGGGAAAGGGGATATTAACCAACCTATTACCAATTATCTAAACCAGGCTTTTATAAATGGCAGCCCGATTAACTGGAAGAACATGTGGAGTTCATTATCTAAAGTATTTCTAAATGATTCGAATAAGGAAGTAAGGGAAAGTTGGGAAGATTATGTTCCTCCTTATAAAAATCTCGGTGCTATTTTTATCAAGGCATATAATAAGAAGATAGACGCTGAATAGAAAGACGTTGTTGTAACTTTGTTTTATGGGTAACGGTAGCCAATCAAAAAAAACATTGAATTTTTCTTTATTGCGCCGTGTTTTCCAGTTTGCCTCCCCCTATAAAAATAAATTTTATTTTTCGTTGATCCTCTCGGTGGTTTTGGCATTGATGGCACCTTTACGGCCCTTTTTAATTCAATTGACCATCAACCAGGGTATAGGAAATAATAGTGTTGCCTGGTTTATGAATGGACCCGGTGGATTTATAATTGAAATAACTATTATCCAGGTTGTGCTGCTGTTGCTGGAAACCACCTGCCGCTTTTATTTTACTTTTACCACTGCATCATTGGGTCAAAGCGTTGTCCGTGATTTGCGTGTAACTACCTACCAAAAAATTCTTCGACTCAATTTATCCCAGTTCGATAAAACCCCTATCGGCACCTTAACTAC
>JBKJUT010000035.1:0-7223 GCA_046590515.1 Ferruginibacter sp. | reverse complement strand
TTTTAAGCCCGCCTAAGACAACATCCATGCCATACCTGATTGTGTTAAAAATTTTAACGCAATGCAAATACAATCCAGCAGGTAAATCATAGAATATTAATCAATTTAACATTACCAATATCTTCATATACCTCCTGTAATTTTTTCAAAAATGTTATTTATTTGGAATACTTTGTATTAATTAAAGAATTTATCATGAAAGAAAACGCTCCCATAATTATAATAGTAGCTATTATTTTATCAGCCCTTATAATTTTTTTAATCTATCGGAATAAAAAAGACAGAAAAAACCTGGAAAATAAACTTAACAATGATTATCCTAAACCGACCAGGCATGCGGATGAGCATGACCCTGGTGATGTATTAGGACAATAACCGATTGACTTCTGACTATCTTTATTTTTTGCCGAATACCATTATTTAATTACCGCTGCTATATTCCAACCTGTTTAAAGTAATCAATATTGTAATTTGCGGCCATGACACGCTGCCGTATAATTTTAATACTAATATTTTTTTGTTTGCCGGGCTGGGTATTGGCTGCGGATACCACAATTACCCGGAAGACTTATACAACTCAACAGTTAATAAAGGGTAATATTACTCTTGACGGTATTCCTTCTGAACCTGAGTGGGACCAGGTGGCCTGGGCAGGAGGCTTCACCCAGATACAACCGAACCCTGGTCAACCTTCCTCACAGAATACCCGATTCAAAATTTTATACGACAATAATTTCCTGTATGTAGCCTATGACTGCCAGGATGACCACCCTGATTCAATAAGTAAACGAATGGGAAGACGGGATGATTTTCCGGGTGATTGGATGGAAATAAATATTGACAGCTATCATGACCATCGCAATGCATTTTCTTTTACCGTTTCAGCCTCAGGGGTGCGGGGAGATGAATTTGCATCGAATGACGGTCAGAATTGGGATGGAAATTTCAACCCGGTCTGGTTTGCCAAAACTCACATAAATAAAACAGGGTGGACTGCTGAAATTAAGATACCATTAAGTCAACTTCGATATAGCAATGAGAAAGAGAAAGTGTGGGGTATACAGGTACATCGCCGCATTTTCAGGCGGGATGAAAAATCTATCTGGCAATATATACCACCTAATTCAGGCACTTGGGTAAGCAGCTTTGCAGAATTGCTTGGTTTAAAAGATATAGTAGCCCGACGCCAGTTTGAATTAGCCCCATATATATCAACCCAACAGGATTCTTATAAAAAAATACCTGGTAATCCATTTGCCAGTGGCTCAGACACGAAACTGACGGCAGGTATAGATGGTAAATTAGCCGTTACCAACAATCTCATTCTTGATTTTACTGTCAACCCTGATTTTGGACAGGTAGAGGCAGATCCCTCACAGGTAAGGATAGACGGATTCCAGAATTTTTTTGATGAAAAACGACCTTTTTTTATTGAAGGAAGCAATATTTTCAATTACCAGTTGACAGGATCACAATCCGGAGGTGATATTAACTCCGACATATTGTTTTATTCCAGGCGAATAGGCAGTTCTCCTCATGGATTTGTATCTACCCGCAATAATGAATATGTAAAATTTCCTCAAAATACTTCTATTGGTGGAGCAGGTAAATTTAGCGGTAAGACCGCAAATGGATGGAGTATTGGAGTATTAGAAAGTGTTACCAACCGGGAGTATGCCATTATAGACAGTCTAGGCAAAAGAAATAAACACCTTGTAGAACCGCGTACCAGTTATTTTACAGGCAGAGTTCAAAAAGATATTCAACAGGGCAAAAATATTATAGGAATGATTTTCACGGCAGTTAACCGGGAAAAGGGATTAAATGATTTGCTGCACAAAAGTGCTTATACAGGTGGAATTGACTACCTCCATTACTGGAAAAACCGTCAATGGTACATTAAAGCAATTGGAGTTGCCAGCCAGGTTAGCGGAACAAAAGATGCAATTCTTAATACGCAAACCAGTTTTGAACATTTATTTCAACGACCACGCGCCCCAGAATTAAAATTAGATTCTAACCGGACGAGCCTGCTTGGTACGGGCGGTACATTTGCAATTGGGAAGTCAGGTGGAACTGGTGGTAAAATGGGCCAGGTATTTACTTTTGAAAGCGGCTTCACATTTCGTTCCCCCCAACTGGAATTAAATGATTTAGGATTTCAGTTGTCCTCTAACGAAATTACCCAGTTTGGTTCAGCCAATTTGCGCTATACAAAACCCTTTGCTGTTTTCACAAGATTAAACCTTGGGACTAATTATTATTTGCGCTGGGATTATAACGGGCAGATGTTGTACCAGGAATATAGTGCCAGGGTAAATACATTGTTCAGGAATTATTATAGCATGAACCTTGGCTTCACTTTCAACCCGTATGATGTTTCCAATAATGCTTTACGAGGAGCCGGGGCTATACGCAGGCCGGCAGGTACCGGGATTAACTTCTCAACTGGAACGGATAACCGTAAAAAACTATCGGGCAGTTTTAATTTCTTTGCATTCAGGGGAAGCAATAACGATATGAATGTTCACAGTGTAGGACTCAACTTATATTATGTACCGATTAATCAATTAAATTTCAGGCTCAGCAGTAATTACCAGGTTTTTAATAGAAAGCAGGACCAATTTGTCAGGAACGTTATGTATAATGGAACAACGCGTACTATCGTAGGAGGAGTGAACCAGAAGTCATTGCGGATAGTGGGCAGGATGAACTACAACCTTACTCCAGACCTTACTCTGCAATATTATGGTCAGCCATTTTTATTCAGGCCAACCTATAAAAATTTTGCTTTGGTAACCCAGCCATTGGCCAAAAAATATGATGACCGCTTTACACCTTTCACAGCCCAGCAATTTTCGTATTCAAACGGCAGCTACCAGGTAGATGAAAATAACGATGCTATTGTAGATTACAGATTCGGTAAACCAGATTTTAATTTTGTCCAGTTCAGGTCTAACCTGGTATTGAGATGGGAATACAGGGCGGGTTCTGAAATTTACCTGGTGTGGTCTAATAATAATACAGCTAATGCCTTTGATGACCTACACACACCGGTTTTCAACAGCCTGCTTAAAAATATGTTTGGAGGCGATGCACGCAATAGTTATCTTTTAAAAATTACCTACCGCTTTCTGAATTAAACTTTAGCGTCTAAGTAATTTTTACAAAAAAAACCTGCAAAAGCAGGTTTTAAATAATTCTTTCATCTTACATCTTGTCGTCTTTTTCCTGGTCGGCGTCTTCTTTACTTTGATCGGTATCAAATTTTTTACCGGTTCCCTGCATTAAAGAGGATATAGGTCCTTCCATATTGTCCTGGGGATCGGTAGTATGAAGGGTTTCAGGCTCAGGCTTCACAATTGCATTCTCATTGTTGTCTTTTTCCTTTTTTTCTGGCTGGTGTGACATAATTATAATTTAATGTGATAATGACTATAGAATATCAAAACGTTTGCCAGTAACTACACTTTCAAGGTACCCTCTATTGAATCATCCAGGGTTTTACCAATTGCAGCTCCCACCAATCGCTTCACAAAACTTACAATTACAGCGTGCTTTGTGTCCCAGTAATATCCTTCTTCAGGGTCTACTTTGATCACCGTAATTCTTGGGTCATCTACCCCTTCAGTAAACCAGGTTTTCAACATAGGGTTCCAGAGTTCTTTAATTTTTTCTTTGTCGGTAGAAATGGTAGCCTTGCCATAAATAGATAAAAAATCCGAATAATGAGAACCCTGGAAAAGCAACTGCACTTTAGGATCCTCTTTTAGTTCATCATTTTTAAAACTATCCGCAGCACTTAGAAACCATAAACTGCCTTCATCATCTAATTTTTGAAGGGCCATTGGACGGGTAGAGAAACTTTGTTTTGATCTGATGCTACTGCAAAAAAAACACGTTCCGGCTTTACTTGTGAGCTCTTTTAATTTTTCAAAAGCTTCAGTTCCGAATAAATCTTTATGATTTTCTTCCTGTTGGTTTTTGTTGATGCTGTCCATTTATTTTTATCTACTGTATTTCAAAAATCACACCAGATGAGTTATCTTCCGGAGCCTTATCAAATCTGAAAACTTAAAGGGTGACATGTAAAAATCTTTCCACATTACGGTAAAAGATTATTTGGCATCTAATATTACCGGGGTTCCTTTTCCACCCATCATAATGAGTTTGGCATTTGTGGAAGCCGCTAATTCTTTCATTGCTTTAATCTGCTCGTATTGTAACTGCCGGTCTGTAAGGCTTTCATTAATAATACGCTGGTAATCCGCAATACCCTGGGCTTCTACCCTTTTCCTTTCTGCTTCCTGCTTTTCTTTTAAAAGTACAAACTGCATTTTCTGCGCCTCCTGTTCTGCCTGTATCTTTTGTTCGATAGTAGTTTTTACATTGGCAGGCAGGGTTATATTTCTTACCAAAAGGTTTTCCAATAACAATCCACGCTTTTTAAAATCAACTTCGATCTGCCTGAAAATACGGGTTTGAAATTCATCCCTTTTAGAACTGAAAAGAGCTATTGCATCATAAAAAACTGCATTATCCCTTATCCGGGTTCGTGCGATTGGCCGTACTATCTTATTTTCATAATCACTACCGGTTTCTTTTACAATCTTTGGAGCATCTCCAGGCAATACCCGGTACAGCACGGTAAGGTCAATAGTCACTTCAAGCCCATCAGCAGTGAGTACACGAATAGCATCGTCCCCGGTACGGTGACCTTCATCCTGCACACCACTCATGGTATAATTCTGGGTTTTCACATCAAAATGTTCTACATCAATAAAAGGATTTATAAGGTGCAAACCACTTGGAAGTATATCCGGCTGAACCAGGCCAAAGAGTTTTTTAACACCCACATCGCCCGCATTAATCTGCACTACAGCACTGCTTAACAGTCCAAGGACTATCATAATTCCACCAATGACACGTGCCAGTTTCACCTGCTTGTAAAGATTTGGAACAGTGCGGATTAAAAAGGATACGACCACTATGATCATTCCAAGTATAATTAATATCATAACCTGTTATTTATTTAATTTAAAGATAATACAGAATTTTTGTCTCTGTTGCAATATTACCTGACTGGCAGCCAGGGAGAGAAAAGTGGATGATTAAGATTAATTTATTGAGGTAAATAAATATTAAAGGTAGTTCCCACCCCCTGTTCGCTGGTTACAGTAATTTCACCGAAGTGGTTTTCTACGATTTTTTTAACGATGGCCAGTCCGATACCGGTACCAATGAATTTTTCCTTGCCATGTAATCGTTGAAATAATTCGAATATTTTTTCACTGTATTGTTCGTCAAAACCGATTCCATTATCAGAAACAGATATATTGTTGTATAATTTATCAGGCAGAAGCATAGGATGATTCCTGGCATCTGCCGTTATAAGCATATTTGAAATTAAAATAACAGGTGGTCGCGCCGGGTCTGAAAATTTCACGGCATTTCCTATAAGGTTCTGCAATAACTGGTAAAACTGGAAGGGAATTATATTTATTTCCCCTGTAACGTTAGAAATTATCATTCCTTTTTTACTTTCTACATCTTCCTTAAAGTCTTCTTGAATATTAAGAATAATTGGTTCAATAGCTACCGTTTCAAATTTACGATCCTCTGTATTGGTGCGGGAATAAGCCAGCAGGTCTTCGATCAACATCTGCATCCGCCGCGCTGCAATCTGCATCCTGCTGAAGTAATTCTGACCGGATGCTGAAAGATTCTGCTCTTCTTTTTCCTTAATCCTGGATGCAAAAGTTTGAATTTTTCTAAGCGGTTCCTGAAGGTCGTGGCTGGAAATATAAGCAAATGACTGTAACTCTTTATTCATCTTTTCCAGGTCAACATTTTTCTGTTCCAATTCCAAGGTGCGCTCAGTAACCAGTTTTCCAAGGTTATCTGCAAAAGATTTCTGTTCCTGGATATCGGTACTAGTGCCCACCCACATCTGAATTTTTCCACTTTCATCCCGTTGCGGTATGGCCCGGCTCAGTTGCCAGCGGAAAGAACCATCTTGTGCACGGAAACGGTGTTCAAAGTGGAAATCCATCCCGGTTTCAATTGATTTGCGCCAGGCTTTTATATTTTCTTCTCTATCTTCA
This sequence comes from Ferruginibacter sp., assembly GCA_046590515.1. Taxonomy (GTDB): domain Bacteria; phylum Bacteroidota; class Bacteroidia; order Chitinophagales; family Chitinophagaceae; genus Ferruginibacter. The sequence goes on along the minus strand of JBKJUT010000035.1, from coordinate 1,119 downwards.
GAATGAACCATTTGCGACCACCCTCCGTTGATTAAGTCTTCCAGGTTCATTCCACTGAAATCATATACTGACTGGTTAAAATAATTCAGGTTTCCTTCGGGATCAGATGTCCAGATATATTGCGGCATTGAATCTGCCAATAAACGGAATTTCTGTTCTCTTTCTTCTAACTGTTGCTGGAAAAGTTTTTCAGCAGTTATATCTCTTAAAGTGCCCAGTATGCGTTGGGGCTGGTTATTTTTATCATAGGAAACTTTCCCGATTGTTTCTATCCAGTGTACTTCATTTTTGTAAATTACCCTGGCCTGGTAAGTCAATAAACCGGTTTCAAATGCTTTTTCAAAAGCTTTAGCTCGGGCGGGAAGATCAGCTGGATGAAAGTTTTCAATAAGTTGGTCCCGGGAAGGTTTACTTGATGAATGATGTCCCAATAACTCCAGGCTTCTCTCACTGCAAACTGTAAGCTGGGTATCAATATTTAATTCCCAGGTTCCTAAATTGCTTGCATTAATTACGATGTTTAATTTTTCTTCACTGGCTTCAATTTTTTTACGGGCTGTTACCTGATCAGTTACGTCGAAACCTATTGCCATTATACCATTAATTTTTCCTACCACATCAAACAAAGCTTCATAGGAAAAGTTTAAATAAACCTCTTCCAATTTTCCATTCCTATTTAAATGTATTGGCAATTCGGCGGTAAAAAATCTTTTTCCCGTATAATATACATCATCCAGTAAAGCCTTAATTCCCTGGCTTTCTAATTCCGGCATTGACTCCATAACAGGTAAGTTCATTACCTCTGCTTCTTTCCTGCCCCATAATTCAAGCGCTTTAGAATTGGCAATTTCCATTACATATTCGGGGCCACGTAAAATTGCAATGGCCATGGGCGCCTGAGAAATCATCAGCTTTAAATTATTTTCACTGATTTTTATTTTTTCTTCTGATTCTTTTCTGGCAGTAATATCAGGGCTCACAGTGGCCACGCCTAATGTTTCTTTAGAATATATATCTTCGATAGTAAAGACATTCCAATTTAACCAGAAAGGTTCACCCGTCTGCTCGTTCCAGAATCTAATTTCAATATGTACAGGTTTGCCCTGCATATTTTTAAGT
>JBKJUT010000030.1:0-3019 GCA_046590515.1 Ferruginibacter sp. | reverse complement strand
GCACGGTAGGCCATATGAGCCACATCAGGGTATACAGAGGATTTAATAAAATCAGCCTGTACCTGCCTGAAAATATGAGCAATGGTATTTACGCGCTCATAGGCGTATTCGAAAATGGAATGCAGATCCGGCATATGCTGATTAAAAAATAGGTAACCCGGTATATTATTTTAAGGGATCTTTTAATAATGAATGGTATATCCCGGATAAATCTTCTGCGTTTCGCATCAATGTATCCAGTTTCTCCCTGAAACTTATGAGGTAAATTTTCTGTGAACGATCAATAATTGTGTCATTAGTATTTTCTGCAGAATTATAATGCCTCTGCTGTACTCTGATCAGTGATTGCAAATCGAAATCACTATTGTGAAATAACCAACCTTCTTTTATTGATACATCTCCTGCATCACCCCAGCTCTCTGCCAGTTCAAGGGAATGAGTGATGGAATCCAGTATTTTGTTAAAGACAAAAAGTTTTACGGAACTTTCACGATACATGGAAGGTGTACGGGCAATCAGGCCGGTCTTCTTGTCTCCTATAGGGAACCGGTAAACTGCAAACACCTGCTGGCCATCGTCGGATGCCTGTGCGTCGGGGTCGGTAAGAAATATACCTGCTTCATATTTTTTTAAAGGAACTCCACGGAAGGAATCCGCTTTACCGGAAGGTGAATATACATGGAGGGTATCAAATGTGAGGGGCTGGAACTTATCCAGTACCTGCTGGTAACGCCCCAGTGGATCAAGGGGTTCATTATTCCTGGTGGTGTTTTGATTACAACTAATGAAAAAAATAAGCGCTGCTGGAATAATTGCTGTCTTTTTCATAAAAAAATATTATTACTGACCAGGTAATGATTCTGATTTAAGTTTTTGAAAATCATTCGGCAATTTCATTTCTATCTCTGCACGCGCCATTGCTTCTTTTGCATGATAAGTCACGGAGTTTTTTACTTCACTATTTTCTATTGTATAAAGCATTTTCAAAGCCTTTTGTAACCGTATCATTACTTCAAGGTTTGCGGCACCATCTCTTGCAATGGGGCGGAAAGTATCATCAAATACATCACGAACAGAAATACCGGGAACTTCAACCCGGTCACAGATTTTTAAATCTTTTTTTTCATATGCCGTTCCAAACCATAGCGAAAGCAGCCTTACATGGGTGCCTATGATAGCAATGGCCGTTCCGGGATCATTGATACCTGGAGATAACGCACGGCTGGCAACTTCCGTTAAGGCGATAAGTCCGAAGCGCGGATCTTCATCAAAGAGCCGCTTTTTATCGATAATAAACGCCTTTCTGATTTTGTCCCTGTCTTCAGATTCAGAAATACCATAAATGAATACAAGAGGTTTATCCGGTGTTACAAATGCACCAGGCACACAGTTCACCTGTATCACTATGTCTGAATGTTCAGCCTGTTTTTGCAGTTGCCCGACGTGCACGATCTGAACATAGCCAATTGCATCTGAAAATACCGCTATCCCTTTTTCCTCCCGCCTTTTTATTTGGATTCCGCCCAGAAAAGGAGCAGCTACCCTGGCCACAATAGCTTTTTTTGTGGCGTCTTCTATTTTTTCAATGGTTGTGCCCATCCGGCCTAAGCGGGAAATTCTTTGTACCCAGCGTAAAAAAGTAATTATTACGAGTACAAAGATGCCAAGGGTAAGCACGAAAAGAATAAACCTGGCAGATGTTCCATAGTATCCATTCTGCAATGCCACACTGGCAACAATGCTGAAAATAAAAGAGCCTATGAAAACCGATAAAGCATTTTGTGATACATCATCAGCAACAATCAAGGTAAATGAGCGAGGGGTGGCCGTGCTGCTGGCTGCTGAATAAGCGGAGATCATAGAGGATACAGCGAATATCGAAATGACCAGCATGGTAGATGAAATAGTGCCAAGCAGGTCTTCAAGTGAATGCGTTTTAATCAGCGGTACATATTCTTCCAGGTTTGAATTATCAGCCAGTCGTGCCAACAAAGCTGCACCAATGGAAAGCAGGCAGAAGATAAGCGGCTTTAACCAGAGTTTTTCCCGCAAACGGTTTATAAAATATGCACTGTCCCTGTTCATAAATTTGTTAGGGTTTAAAATTCTCTGAATCCCGTTTTAAAAGTAAGCTCAGTTAACGTTGAGGTAATACGGATTAAAATTATATCGGCCAGACTGTAACTACCTGATTATTTCAATTAGAGAAAGTTACCTGGTTCCTGCAAATTCACGAAAAGGTTTTTTGCCAATTCAAATATAAAAAAATAATCCTCAAATTAACTGTCAGTTCATTTCGTTTAATCGGGAACGTGTGTGGAAATACTTAAAATTATACAGGTGAATTTAATTTGATTACAGCCAGCTTGACTGCAGGTCATTAATCGGCGTACAAACAATCTCCCTAAATTGGATGTTAATTTCTACTGTATTTAATTACTTTTGCCCGGATAAGCCTTACTGGATATTTAGCTGACAGATGGTTGCAAGTTTTAGTCAGGCTTTAACTGTTTTCAATGAAACTAAACCTGCAATTATTTGACCTCACACAAAAAGTGAATTATAAAACGGAGATCCTTTCGGGATTAACTGTCTCATTGGCTCTTATTCCTGAAGCTATTGCCTTTGCTTTTATCGCAGGGTTAACTCCGCTGACTGGCCTTTACGCAGCTTTTGTAATGGGATTTATTACCTCTGTTTTTGGCGGACGGCCGGGAATGATTTCGGCGGCAACGGGAGCCATGGCACTGCTGATGACTACACTTGTCAAACAGCATGGACTGCAATACCTCTTCGCGACGACGATTTGTACAGGGCTTCTCCAAGTGGTCTTTGGCTGGGGGAAACTTGCCCGCGGCATGCGGTTTGTGCCGCGTTCGGTCATGATTGGCTTTGTGAATGCCCTCGCCATCCTCATCTTCATGGCGCAACTCCCGCAGTTTATCGGGGCATCCTGGCAGATGTATGCTATGGTCGCCGCAAGCCTCGTGATTATCTACGGCTTTCCGCGACTGACGAA